>JAYPLH010000007.1:1969-3768 GCA_038365355.1 Fidelibacterota bacterium | reverse complement strand
GGCGCTCAAAAGATTGATCAATTAGTTAATACGATTGATGATCTAAATATGGATGCGGTTGCTCTTACTGAACATGGGAATATGTTCAGTGTTTTACCATACTATAAACAAGCAAAAAAAGCAGGAATAAAACCTATAATCGGTTGTGAAATTTATGTAGCAGTTGGATCTCGATTTGAAAAAAAGACTCGATCTGATGGTGGTTGGGGAAACAACCATTTGATTTTGTTGGCTCAAAACTTTACTGGATATAAAAATTTAATGAAACTTGTTACCGCGGGCTATTTAGAGGGTTTTTATTATAGACCAAGGATTGACATGGATTTATTACGTGAATATAGTGAAGGCCTAATTTGTATGTCTGCTTGTCTGAAAGGTGTTGTCCCAGAAAAAATGTTAAAAGGGGATTATGAAGGAGCTAGAAAAGAGGCATTGTTGTTTTCTGAAATATTTCAAGATCGATATTATTTAGAAATACAAAATCATGGTATACCTGAAGAAGAGCAGAATCTTAAAAATATGAAAAAACTTTCTCAAGATCTTAACCTCCCCTTAGTTTGCACGAATGATGCTCATTATGCAAAAAAAGAACATTGGGAAGCTCATGATATACACATTTGCTTAGGAACAGGGAAGGAAAGAAGTGATCCAAATCGTTTAAGGTATGCCACGCCTGAGTTTTATTTTAAAACTCAAGATGAAATGCATAAACTTTTTAAAGAATTTCCTGGGGCTATTGAAAACACCAGAAAAATTGCAGATAGTATTGATATTACACTACCAATAGGAGAATCTCATTTACCAAATTTTCCCATACCTAAAGAAGCAAATACTTCAGATCCTGACGAATACCTGAAATCTATTACAGAGTCAGGTGCCCAAAATCTTTATGGTGAAATAACTCCTGAAATTAAAAAGCGCATGTCCCATGAGCTTAATGTTATAAAAAACATGGGGTTTGCTGGTTATTTTCTTATTACTGCTGACTTTGTAGAATATGCAAAAAAATCTTCAATACCGGTTGGACCTGGTAGAGGATCAGCAGCAGGTAGTTTGGTTTCTTATGCTCTTGGTATTACGAGTATCGATCCTTTAAAGCACGATTTGTTATTTGAACGATTTCTTAATCCTGACCGTATCAGTATGCCGGATATTGATATTGATTTTTGCATTGAAAGAAGAGGGGAAGTAATTGATTACATAAAAGAGCAGTACGGTGAAAATTCTGTTACGCAAATAATTACTTTTGGAAAGATGAAAGCCAAGCAGGTTGTTAGGGATGTTGGTCGAGTTATGGGTTACAGTTTTTCTGAAGTAGATAAAATTGCGAAAGCAATTCCTAATGAATTGAATATAACCCTTGATAAAGCACTTGAAAAAAGCCCTGAATTAAAAAAGATGTCAGAAGGAAATTTTCAAGAGTTAATAAACCACTCAAAGGTATTAGAAGGTATGCATAGACACGCCTCTATTCATGCCGCAGGAGTTGTGATCGCTCCAAGTGAATTAACTGATTATATACCCCTTTATAAATCTTCAACAAACGATATTACAAGCCAATACGATATGAAAGGCCTTGAAGAGCTAGGTTTGTTAAAAATGGATTTTTTAGGTTTGCGGAATTTAACAGTAATTGATAAGGCTGTAGCTCTAATTAATCTAAAAGAAGGGAATGTAGACCTAGAAAAACTTTCATTTGAAGATGACAAAGTGTATGAATTGTTTTCGAAAGGGAATACAATTGGTGTATTTCAATTTGAATCATCTGGGATGCGTGAGTTTTTAAAAAAATTAAAGCC
>JAYPLH010000007.1:0-1869 GCA_038365355.1 Fidelibacterota bacterium | reverse complement strand
AGTGAAATGAGGAATATTGATCGAGTTGTAGTTTTAATAAATGAATGTAAAAAAATGGCAATTGATGTAAAGGCACCAGACCTTAACATTTCTTTTGAGGATTTTAGGCCAATTGATAACAAAAGTATTTCATATGGATTAAATGCTATAAAAAATGTGGGTGCAAAAGCTCTTGAGACGATAATTGCAGAACGTAAAGAAAATGGACCCTATGAAACAATCTTTGATTTATGCTCAAGAGTAGATCAACAAAAAGTAAACAAAAGAGTGTTGGAAAGTTTAATCATGTCTGGTAGTCTTGATTCCATTCAAGGTAGCAGAGCAGAACAATTTTTATCTGTAGATGATGCAATAAAATATGGTCAACAAATGCAAAGCGAAACAAATCGTAATCAAGTAGATTTGTTTGGATCAAAAAGTGACCAAAGTGATTTAATCAAAGTTCCCGTTTTACAATCAGCTCAAGACTGGTCTGAAAAAGAGGCCTTGAAAAAAGAGGCAGAGGTTCTAGGTTTATATGTATCTGGACATCCATTACTAGAGCATTCAGATGATTTAGAAGAATTCACTACGATATCATTTGAAGAAGGTGATCAAATTTCAAAAAATGATACTATTACCCTTGGAGGAATGATTACTAGAATTGTAAAACGATTTGATAGAAGAAATAGGCAAATGGCTTTTTTTGAAATGGATTGTCTTGGAGGACATGCTGAAATAGTAACTTTTAGTGATTGTTTTGCTACATATGGACATCTCATTGAAGAAGAGAGTGTTGTTTTTGTTAGAGGAAATCCATCTGAAACTTCTGATTTTTCAGATTTAAAAATTATCAGCTCTGAAATAATACCTGTTGAAGAAGTTCGTCACCGTTTATCTCAGAAAATTAATATCAAGTTCCCCTCAGGAAAATCTGAACCAAAAGATATAGATGAACTAATGAATATTTGCAAAAACAATAAAGGAAATTGTAAATTGATTTTTCATTTACCAAATGAAGGTTCATCAAGGTCTCTTAAAGTTTTAGCACATAATATCTCAGTATCATCTTCTAGTAATTTTTTAATTCTTCTCCGATCTAAATACGGTAAAGACAATGTTTGGATAGGTTAATATATGATTGCGGTCATTCAGAGATGTGCATCTTCAAGCGTTAAAATTGATAATAAAAAAATTTCTGAAATTGCTTATGGTCTTATGGTCTTGCTAGGAATCTGTATTGATGATAAAGAAAAAGATGCTGAACACATTGCAAAAAAAATTCAAACACTTAGAATATTTAATGATGAAAATAAGAAGATGAATTTGTCGATAAAGGATGTCAAAGGTTCTATTTTAGTGGTCAGTCAATTTACTCTTTGTGCAAACATAAAAAAGGGTTCTCGTCCGAGTTTTATAAATGCTGCACCTCGCTTAATTAGTAAAAGACTGTATGACTACTTTATATCCTATTTAAAAGAGACAGGTGTGGAAGTACATGCTGGCGAATTTGGTGCAGATATGAATGTGGAGTTAATTAATCAAGGTCCCGCAACATTTATTATTGATAGCGAGGCATGAAAAAATTAAACTTAGTTTTGAATTAATTATATGCTCGGCTAATTTATATTAATATGGAAAGAAAAATACGTATCATTATGGCAAAACCTGGTCTTGATGGTCATGACCGAGGTATTAAAGTATTGGCTTCTGCATACCGTGACTCTGGTATGGAAGTTATTTATTTAGGGTTGAGACAAACTCCGGATATGATTGTCAGTGCTGCTTTGCAAGAGGATGCAGATGTTATTGCCTTGTCCAGTTTAAATAATGCGCATAATACAATTTTTATGGATGTTTTAGAAGAAATGAAAAGAAACAAATTACAAG
>JAYPLH010000171.1:0-4347 GCA_038365355.1 Fidelibacterota bacterium | reverse complement strand
TATTTTTATTTCTTTGAAAATTCTAAAGGTCCTGTTGGGCAAAGAGAATGGTCTTTCCAATCAAATATATTTTCTGAAATTAGTTCTCCTAAATTATTTATAGATACTCCTGGAATCTATCAAGTCTCTCTCAAAGTACTCGGACCATTAGGAGAAGAAGATACAAATACAATATCAGTCATTGCTTTAGCAGAGGGAACGCAACAACATATCTATGGTGATGTAAATGGCGATGGGACAATAACTGCATTAGATGTGCTTTTAACTGCAAATTACACCATCGGACTGATAGAATTTCAACCTGTTGAATTTCTTGCTGCAGACATAGATGGAAGTGGCTTGATTGATATTTTTGATGTATTGCAAATTTCGGATCTCACAGGTAGGTAGATTATAAAATATGAGGAATAAGATCCTTAAAATTTGAGAAAACTTTACGGCCAGTTTTTTTAAGCCTTTCTCCACTAACATGTCCGTGATCAATTAAAACACAGTTTATCTTTAACTTTTCAGCTACATCACTATCATGAATAGTATCTCCTACTATGACTATATCTTCTTCATTGTATGGAAGATCATTTATCAACTTTATTCCCTGTTCAATTTTTCCTTTTGCATATTGATTATCAATTCCGACTATTTTTAAAAAATATTTCTCTAATTTGTGAGAAGAAACCCAATCTAATAAAAAGTCTTGCCTGCCTGCAGATAAGATAGACTGAGAAATTGAATTTAATTGAACTGTTCTAAGCACAAAGCTCGATCCATTTTGAAGCTTTGTTTTATGAAAATTTTCTCCATAATATAAAACAAACTCATCCCCTGCGATTTCAAATGGTTCTTTATCAAAATCAAATCCTAATTTCATATAATAGTCTTTAACTGGAAAAGTGAAAACCTCCCTGTATTTAGCTTCTGATATGGGCGTAAGCTTCCTCTTGATCAATGCCTGATTTATACCTTCAACACAAAGCCATGTATCATCTAGTAGAGTTCCATTCCAATCCCATATAATATGTTTATATCTCATAGTAAAAGTTCGGGTTCAATTAAACAAAATGGGATAATTTTTATCAATGAAACATCGGTTTTTAATAAAACTAACCAAAAAAATGAATGATAAACTACCAGGCAGGATTTCACATGAGATAATGATGGTAAAACCCCGATATAAATATATTGAAAAAAAAGCATCTACCCCTGCTGCTGTATTAATTTTATTATACCCAATCAAAGATAAATGGCATTTTTTTTTAACAAAACGAACAAATAATGTTGAGCACCATAAAGGACAAATTTCATTACCAGGAGGTATGCTTGAAAAGGGCGAATCACATAAAGAAGCTGCAATAAGAGAAACATTTGAAGAACTAGGAGTACAATCAAGAGATATCAATATTATCGGCCCACTAACTCCACTCTATATTCCAATATCAAATTTCAAGATTTTTCCTTTTGTTGGCTGGCTTAAAAGCGCTCCAAAATTAAATATTCAATCCAAAGAAGTTTCTAAAGTCTTTTCTCCATCTATTCATAGCCTTACAGATCCAAAAACAAAAAAAATCAAAGATTCTATTTTGCTAGGACAAAAAGTTCAAATACCTTTTTTTAACTTGAAAAATGAAGTAGTCTGGGGAGCAACCTCAATGATTTTATCAGAATTTAAGAAGATTTTAAAAGGTATTACATGAACTTTGGACAATGGCTGAAATCTCTTTCAACAGCAGATCATATCATACTGATTTTTCTTTATGTTTTTTGCATTTTTTTGAGCAAATTTTCACTCGAAAGCCTCATTGAGATATATGATAAAAAGAAAGAATATAGTGACTTTAGAATCCAATTTAGAATCACACCCATAATGTTATTAAGCCTTGGATTCTTATATAGCTTATTGTTTTATACTTTACTTGAAGGAATATTCGGTATTATGCCTTAACAATTTTCAAGTTTACTTATTAAACTTGTTTGAACCTTGTACGCTATTGAGCTATTGCATTACTTTATCCTTAATTCTTTATAACCTTTTTTTTGAATACAGCAGGTAGTGCCTAAAAAGAAAAATAAAATTTTTGTTTTGGATACAAATGTTATCCTTCATGATTCCACATGTATAAAAAATTTTGAAGATAATGACATCGTGATTCCCATTTCTGTTTTAGAAGAATTAGATCAGTTTAAAAGAGGAAATGAACAAATACATTTTAATGCCCGAGAATTTCTTAGACAGTTAGATGATTTTTCAATAAACTCAGTAAATGGTGAATATAATAACCATAATGGGAAAATTAGGGTAGTTATTAATCATAATTGGCATCCTAATGTAAAAGAAGTCTTTAATGAAGACTGTGCAGATAACCGCATTATCAATTGTGCCTACAAAATTCAAAATGAAAACCCAAAACGTATCGTAGTTCTCGTATCAAAAGATACCAATATGAGATTGAAATCAAGATCCCTTTCTCTAAATGCAGAAGACTATACAACAGATGCTGTAGAGCTATTTGATAATGTTTATGACCCTGCCAACTTCATTGAACAGGTGAGCGATTCAGAAATTAATTTAATTCAAGAAAATGGTGGTGCCAGAATAGATCAATTACAATCAATTAAAGATCCACTTCCTAATGAAAATTTTATTTTAAGAAATGGAGAAAAATCAATTCTTGTTACTTTTGATCCTTTCCAAGAAAAAGCAGTTCAAATTAATACCCAAACTGCCTATGGAATTATCCCACGTAACGCTGAACAATCATTTGCCCTTAATGTTCTAATGAATGATAAAATTCAACTTGTAACCTTAACTGGGAAAGCTGGAACCGGTAAAACATTATTAGCTCTGGCTTCAGCTCTTGAGAAAAATAAAAGTTTTCAACAAATTTTTCTTGCAAGACCAATTGTACCTTTGAGTAATCGAGATCTAGGATTTTTGCCTGGTGATATTGATTCTAAACTTACCCCTTATATGCAACCTCTTTTTGATAATCTAACGGTTATTAAGCATCAATTTAAAAAAAATGATAAACGAATAGATAAGATTAAAGAACTGTTAGATGACCAAAAACTATTAATTACACCTCTAGCTTACATTCGAGGAAGAAGCCTGCAAAAATCTTTTTTTATCGTTGATGAAGCCCAAAACCTTACACCTCATGAGGTAAAGACAATTATCACAAGAGCTGGAGAAGGAACAAAGATAGTGTTTACCGGAGATATCAACCAGATAGACCATCCTTATTTAGATAAAAAATCAAATGGAGTTTCCTATTTAATTAGCCGTATGAAAAAACAAAAAATATATTCTCATATAAATTTAAAAAAAGGGGAACGAAGTGAGCTAGCGGAGTTAGCAAGCGACTTGCTCTAAGACATTAAATTTAATTCATTATAAACATCTAATTTGATAAGATCTCATCAATTTTTTCTTTAGCCTTTTCTTCCACGACTTTTCTTGTTGATTCTTTAGCATTTTCAATAGACTTTGAGGCCACTTCTTTAGCTTTATCCACATTTCCAGACACCGATTTTTTGAGATCTTCTACGGTTTTTGGTACCTCTTGACCTGTGTAGTTTAAATACAAAACGTATACAATCAGGATAATTCCAAAACTAATCACAAGCTTAATTATTTTTTTTATAATTGCATATAATAGAAGAATAAATATTATTGCTAAAATAGCTAAGTAAATTGGATTAGATAGTGCTGTGTCAAACAAATTTTCCATATGAAACCTCTAATTAAAGAACAAGTTTAGATTCATTCCATTCTGCATTAATTTTAACAATGAAATATATTCTTCTGATTCTATTTGTCTCAACTTTGTTAAGTCAATCAAAATACCCAGTTGATACTCTTATTCAATCTACAAAAATTAACATTCTAAAAAAAATAGGGCTCTTACCAATTTCAATGTGGCAACGAATATCATATAATTCTAATTATTTTAATTGCCAATTTTATCCCAGCTGTTCTAACTATTGCGCAGATGCTATAAAACAATATGGCATTGTAAAGGGGATGGTTATTGGATCAGAAAGAATTACTAGATGTAACCCATTTGCAATTTATTACCATATGGAATTAGATCGACCTTTTTATGAGGAAGATGGAAGATTAATCGATTTTATTAGTCAAAATCAAAACATAAAAACAAAAAAATCTCCTACTTTCGCTTCTATTCTTTCCATCTTTCCAGGAGCAGGTCGCGCATATGCTGGAAGAAAATTGGATGGCATAATGGGCCTATGGACTGTTTATCTAACCGCTAGTTCTGCTATTTATGCTCATAAAAATAAAAATCTTATTTTAGGACCTTTTCTAGTTGGATTTGCAGGCATTACTTATTT
>JAYPLH010000170.1:1678-4360 GCA_038365355.1 Fidelibacterota bacterium | reverse complement strand
CGGCATTATGGTAGTCTTTCATAGTGTCCCAAAATAAGAGACCAGGTTCAGCACTGGCGTGTGCATGGGAAATGATTTTATTCCATAGGTCTTTAGCCTTTACCGTTTTGTAAACATCTCCTCCATATTTTAAATCAAAGTTTGTATTTTTTTCAACCGCATTCATAAAATCATGAGTAAGTAGTACTGATATGTTTGAATATTTCACCATGTCTACATCACCCGTTTTTATGCTTATAAATTTTTCAATGTCAGGATGATCTATTCTTAGTGTTTGCATGTTTGCGCCTCTACGGCCATGCTGGGCAATTGTATTTGTGTTTTCACTAAATAAATTCATAAACCCTGTTGGGCCACAAGATTCCCCTCCTGTACCATTTATTGCTTTTCCTGATGGGCGTAAGACAGATAAATCATGGCCACATCCTCCACCGTATTTATAGGTGAGAGCTTCATTTATAATGGTTTCATAAATAGATTTTATAGAATCATTACGTACAGCAACTACATAGCAGTTATTTAAAGTTGTGGTTATATCTTCTCTTCCAGCTCCATGCATGATTCTTCCTCCAGGAACGAAACGGAAATCTTCAAGAATGTGGAGGAACTCTTTTTCCATTTTAGTTCTCAAGGATTTTGTTTTTTCTACTGATGCTAGTGCCTCGGCCTGGCGTTGCCACATTTCATGTGGATGCTTTTCCCAAGGGGCTAGATATTTTTGCTTTAGTACATCAATTCCAAGGTCATCATCACCATAATATTCTTCGATTGAATATCTATCTTTATCACTTATCTCGTTGTTTTTATCTAAGTTTGGATGGACAATGGGATTTTTAATTGTTTCATCTACTATTTTTTTTAGGGTTAGATCTAATTCCATTGCTTCTGCCATTCTTAATTTCCTTTATGATATATTAGTAGTATTTAACAGCGGATTTCTTTTATTACAGAAAACCACCTGAAAGAATGACAAATGTAATTGATGTAAATACTGCGGTTGGCTTCTAATAATATATAAATCTGGTGTTAAATGAATCAAGAAATAAACACCGATTTATTAAAAAAAATAAAAAATATTCGTATTCTTAAATAGATTTTACTACACCTCCATTTGAGTTTTATATTTATTTAATTAATTTTTGGCGTGAACATTATGAAAATAGAAAAAGATCAATGATATAATTTTTTGATAAAAGCTTTTGGTGTTCAATTTCAGTAATTAGGTAAATATTAATCAAAGGAACAATAATGAAAGACTTATTAGGTGCATTAGCGATGCACATCGCAATCGCAGTTCTACTAGGATGGTTTCTAATAGAAGTAATCTCGTAAAGTAAATGTCTACACCTCGAATAGCAATCATAGGTCGTCCAAACGTTGGAAAATCAACGTTTTTTAATCGCATGCTAAGTAAACGCCATGCAATTGTAGACCCTCAAGAAGGTATTACCAGAGATAGAATATATGGAAAAATGGAGTGGTGTGGCCAAGACATTAAATTTATAGATACTGGCGGGTTTATTTATGATGATAAAAATGAATTTAATAAATCAGTAAGAACTCAATCAAAGGATGCCATGGAAGAGGCAGATTTTGTCCTGTTTATGGTTGATGCTAAGCAAGGAGTTATGCCAAATGATAAGATCCTAGCAAATTCTGTAAGAAAAAGTAACAAGCCTTGTCTTATTGCAGTAAATAAGTGTGATGAGTATAATAGTGATAAACTAGCTTTTCAATTTCATGAACTTGGAATTAAAGATGTATTACCAATATCATCTTTAAACGGTCGATTAACGGGAGACCTACTTGATAAAATACTGAAAAAATTAAAAATAAATAATAACGTAACCACCGTAGAAAAAAAATCTGAAGTGCGACTAGCAATTGTTGGAATGCCTAATGTTGGAAAGTCTTCACTAACCAATGCCTTACTAAAAAAAGAGAGAAGTATTGTAACTCCCATAGCAGGGACTACAAGAGATGCAATTGATGCCGAATTAAAATGGTATGGGTCTTATATAAATCTTGTGGATACTGCAGGCTTGAGAAAATTAGCTAAACTAACAGATAAGGTTGAATATTACTCAAGACTAAGAGCCAACAGTGCAATAAAAAATTCTGATATTGTTCTAATCTTAATTGATGCTGTAAAAGGATTCACCAGGCAAGATAAAAGTATTGTTGATGAAGTGATTAGCAATGGGAAGGGTTTAGTATTAATTGTAAACAAATGGGATTTGGTTACAAAAACTTCATCTTCTTCGAAGATATTTCATCAAGAAATAACTGTAAAATTTAAATCTTTGCAACATTATCCAATTATTTTTATTTCTGCTTTAACTAAGCAGCGAATTCATCGCGTGCTTGAGGTAGCGCTAGATGTATATGCAAGAACAATAAAAAAAATATCGACAAAAAAATTAAATGAATTACTTAAAAAACTTTTAAGTAAAAATCCACCTCAGTCTGAGCATGGTAAACAAATCCAAATTAAGTATGTAACACAGGTAAGTACAGAGCCAACTATTTTTGCGTTGTATACTAATTATCCGAAAAAAATCAAAACTCACTATATTAGGTTCTTAGAAAATCAATTCAGGGAAAATTTTGATCTTGCGGGAGTCCCGATAATATTTTCTTTTCGAAAGAAATAGATTATTCATCATGGTGCAAGAAATAAAA
>JAYPLH010000170.1:0-1668 GCA_038365355.1 Fidelibacterota bacterium | reverse complement strand
TAACTAGGGAGGCTTAAAATCCATTTTTAGTAAAATATTATGCAGTCTATAAATTACCTTGAAGCCATGAGAACAACTTAGCGCATAAAACCTGACAATAATATTAGTTGTTTTATTTTAGATTAATTACTGAAACTCTATTCCAATCTTTTAAATTTTCAGATGCATAAACTATACCTGACTTAGTTATTGCACTAAAATACTGTTTAATATCTTCTGCATAAACTATTCTGCTGATATTAATAAAATCTTTTCTTGAGTCTATTGTCGTTATAAATGTAATATTTTTTCCCAGAACTTCAGGGTTTTGATTTTCAAGTTTAAATAGCCTACCATAATTTGTCAAAAATACGAAACCGGTGATTGTTGGAGCAAAGCCAAAACTATATGAAGCAGAGCTAATAATATTTTCTTCTCCTGAAAGATTATGTTTATTAATAATTTCATCTATTTGATTTAGCATTTTAGATGGTATACTATTTCCATCCTTACCTTTGATTCCAGGAATGCCTTGAGGTCCTGGTGGACCAGTAGGGCCAGATGGACCTGGTGGTCCTGGCGGTCCAGCAGGCCCTGGAGCATTAGCAGGTATGCAACCAAAGTAAAACATAAGAAATAGAAAAGAATAAAATTTTACTTTCATGCTTAAGAGAAAAGAAATGGAAGCGCTCTAGAATATGCCATGGCCATAATTATTAGTAGTTCTGATAAAAGAGCGGCAATAAAAAAATACATTGACAATCTTATATTGGTATTTTTTTGTAAATTAATTTTGCCTAATGCGAAAACTTGAGAGGCAAACATTTGATATAATTGTTCATCATCTTTTGCAATAGACTTTAGGTATAAACCATATTCTTCAGGAGAATTAAATTGACTAATTCCAGCAAAGAATGTGGGATTGATAACTTCATCTTTACCAACATCCTTATCTTCAATTTTCGTTTTATGTTTTCGTACTCTGGGAACAATAACTTGGACTAGATAAAAAATAGTACCCATAGCAGAGGTAAAATAAATGATCATCATTAGAAAATTAAATAGATTCATTTGTATTTTAGGGAAATGGACAATAAAGAAGACCATAAAAACCCCTAAGATAGAAAGTAGCGTAAAGGCTTTTTGATCAGTTCTTTGAATTACCTGCTGCTCCCCAGATAATACTTGTAATAATGCGCTAAATTGCTTTCCGGATTCCATAAAAATAGTTAAATAGTAGTGGGCAATTTTATGAATTTGGTCAAAATATTCCTAAACTTTATGGCAATTAAGATACGATTATAAATTGACAGACTTACCAATACATTGCTTGGAAAAAAGAACATAGTAATATAATTTTTCTAGAGATCTATTTGCTTAAAAAAAAGAATTGATCGCGGGGTGGAGCAGTCTGGTAGCTCGTCGGGCTCATAACCCGAAGGTCGGAGGTTCGAATCCTTCCCCCGCTACTACCGAGAAAACCAGAATCTCGACGAGAGGCCCTCTTAAATGAGGGCTTTTTTGTTTTACGTTTAGTTTCGTTTGTTTTCGTTTAATCATCTTTAGTTGGTTACACTATGGTTACACTCTTTTCCATAAAGAGTAACTTGATTTACATACTGCATCGCTAATTCATGCCATCGTTATTTTAAAAGCACCATTTTTTTTGTTTGTCTGAAGTTTTCTGCT
>JAYPLH010000169.1:0-4421 GCA_038365355.1 Fidelibacterota bacterium | reverse complement strand
AAATTAATTAATAAAGAAAATAGTTCTTTTAAAGTAGTTTGATTATATCTAATTATTATTCAATATCCAGAAATAATTTGCAGTGAAATACTGGTCATCTGCCCCAATAGGGTTGATGGTGTCAGAGGTTAAAATATGGCATTTTTGCTTTACAGCACTATTACCTTAAAAAGATTGAAACTTTATATGCTCATCCAGATTCGTGATAGTTTTTGTTTTTTTGAGTTATGCTTGGTTTGTTTTGGTTGTGAATGTCTCCCTAGCACAAAGTTGGTAAAAGAATTTCTCCGGTTATCTGAACAAGCAATTATTGAAATATTTGATTCTTAACTTTTGTTAATTTTTTTAAATCACCGGTTGGAATATTGATTATATGTTTAGAATTAATTATCCTAAAAGATGAAAATAAACATCAAAATAAGTTATAAGCAGCTTCTTTCAGTTTTTATGTGTGTAATAAATTTGGGATGTTTTAATTGGGCTGCAAGAGGAACAAAATATCTCCCAAAAGAGACAGCACTTCATAAAAGCTATGATTATGATGGAAGAGTTATTATTGTTGGAGCAGGAGCATCTGGTTTAGCAG
This sequence comes from Fidelibacterota bacterium, assembly GCA_038365355.1. Classification (GTDB taxonomy): domain Bacteria; phylum Fidelibacterota; class Marinisomatia; order Marinisomatales; family UBA1611. The sequence continues at coordinate 3,835 of JAYPLH010000169.1, read as the reverse complement.
CTGCTAAGGTATTAGAGAAGAATAATATCAACTATATTATTCTTGAAGCAACCGATAGATATGGTGGCAGGTTAAAGCAAGATACATCTTTGGCTGATTTTCCTATAGATATTGGTGCAGAGTGGATACATAGTGCTCCTATTACCTTAAACATACTGAAAGGTGAAAAAAGTAGTATAATCAAGGAAGATTTAATTCCATACCACCTTGGCTCTACAGCTACTTGGGATGGAAAAAAGCTTTCATATTCTTCAAAGTGGTTTAATGACTTTATGTACAATTTTATGCCTGAATCAAAATTTAAAAAATCTACATGGTATGAATTTATCGAAACAAATATAGCAAATGATGTTAAGCATAAAATTAAATTTAATTCGGTAGTTGATAGTATTAATTATTCAAAAGATATGGTTATCGTTAGTACGAAAGATGGAGGAACTCATATAGCGGATAAAGTTCTTCTTACGGTTTCTATAGGTGTTCTTAAATCTCGGAAAATTCAATTTTTTCCAAAAATGAACAAAAAGAAAATTCAAGCTATTGAATCAATTACATTTAATCCTGGATTTAAGGTAGCAATGAAGTTTTCAAAAAAGTTTTATCCAGATGCAATAAATTGTAAAGTAAAAAATGGTGAGAAAGTATTTTATGACATAGCTTTTAAAAAAGAGTCAAATAATCATATTTTAGGATTTCTATATACTGGTACTAATGTGGATGACTACTATCAGCTTGGCTCAGAAAAAAATATAGTTTCATCCCTTATTGATGAATTAGATATAATGTTTGATAGGCAAGCTTCAAAATTTTACACAGACGAATTCCATTTTGAGAATTGGGGAAAACATGATTTCACACTTGGGACATGGACTCAGGCTTTTTTGGAAAAAAGATCTCATCTAAATATCCTTAGGCAACCTTTGAAAAATAAAGTTTACTTTGCTGGAGAGATTTATGATAGGTTTAGGCAAATGGGAGTACCAGGTGCGATATTATCAGGTTATGATTCCATTGATAAATTACTTACTGATAATTAATTAAAAAGAGCCCTGCAATTATATGGGTTTTGTTTTGAGAATGATAGGTAACTTTTAATATGAATAAGTTTATAGCTACAAACAGATTTAAGATTGCTGCAGGTAGAGAGTCTGACTTTGAAAACATTTGGAAGAATAGGGAGACTCATCTAAATGATGTCCGGGGTTTTCAAAAATTCAATTTATTACGCGGTGAAACTAATGAGAATTTTACTTTGTTTATTTCTCATAGCACTTGGGATTCTAAAGCTGATTTTGAAAATTGGAAAAAATCAGATGCGTTTAGAAAAGCCCATAGCGGTGGTGGACAGCATCAAGGTATCTATTTAGGCCATCCTGAATTTGAAGGGTTTGAAGTAATTCTTTGATTTGGATATCACATTTAAATGTTAAATGATGAATAAAACCTTTTTTATTTTTGTTTTTCTTACCACAACTTATGCTAGTCAGGTAACTTTTGTTGTTAATATGGCAGAAGAAACAGTTGTGGCTGGAGATGGAGATTATCCTGCGGTTTATCTTTCAGGAGCTAATATCAACGGTCCTAGCGGTCTTGAGATGAATGATAATGGTGATGGAACCTGGCAAATCACAATTAATCTTCAACCTGGAGATTATACCTATAAATTTAGAAATGGTTATTATGATTACTGGGATTCACCAGGATGGGAAAGTGATAATAGCTTGATTGATGGTGGTTGCGCTCATGGGACATATTTTGATAGGCTAGTGAGCGTACAAAATAACGATTTGATTGAAGGTCCTTTTTGCTTTGGAAATTGTAATGAGATTTGTCTTGGCGAATCTTCTTTTGAATATGAATTGGTTTGGTATGATGAATTTGACGGTAATGGAGCAATAGACACCTCAAAATGGTATCATCAAACACAACTACCAAATGGGAATAGTTGGTATAATGGTGAAATTCAGCATTATACTGATAGAGTGCAAAATTCTCATGTAAATGATGGCACTATGAAAATAGTAGCTCAAAGAGAAACATATACAGACCAGGGACATACTAAAGATTTTACTTCAGCTCGCTTAAATTCAAAGTTTGCATTCACGTATGGGAAAGTAGAGGTTCGGGCAAGATTACCAGAAGGCGTTGGAACTTGGCCTGCTATTTGGATGCTTGGTCAAAATATTAGCGAACCAGGTGCATATTGGGAGACTCAGGGTTATGGAACAACTGGATGGCCTTTTTGTGGAGAAATTGATATTATGGAACATTGGGGTGGTAATCAAAATTATATTCAAAGTGCTATCCATACACCCTCAAGCTATGGAGGAACTATAAACCATGGAGGTCAGTATGTCTCTAACTCAACAAATGATTTTAATATTTACTCCTTAGAATGGAATGACGAAAAAATGGTTTTTAGTGTAAATGACATTATCCATTATACTTACAACCCCGCTGTGAAAAATTCTGATACTTGGCCATTTGACAATCCTCAATATATCATTCTAAATATTGCCATTGAGCAAAGTATTTCTCAAAATTTTACATCAACAAGTATGGAAATTGATTATGTAAAGATTTATGAAGCAGTAACATTATTAAATCATAAAAATTTAAATCCAAATAGATTTCAATTATTTCAAAATTATCCAAATCCATTTAATCCCAATACAACATTAAAATATATTATACCAGATGATGATTTTGTTAAAATCACTATTTATGATATGCTGGGTAACGAGATTAAGAACCTTATCAATACAAAACAATCATCTGGTTTTAAATCAATTCAATGGAATGCAACTAACAATCTAGGAAAATCGGTATCTGCAGGAACGTATCTATATAGCATAGAAGTGGGAGGGTACAGGAAAACAAAAAAAATGATTCTTCTGAAATAATTTATTATAGACAAAATATTTTTAACGTAAATAAGTATGTTCTATTGAATCACTGTTATACTTCTAAGGTTAGTTTATAGGTGGTATGGGTTGATATTCCTTATTGTCTATTTCTTTAAAGAAATTTAAATGCTTTTCTTGAAAAGGCTTCAGCAATGAAACGTTCTAAGGAATAATTCAATTGAATTGGTTTCTTAGCAAATTCTTAATCAGTTTCAAAAAATTAAGTGATATATATGCAGATCAAATTTGTTAAATGAAAAGGATAACAAACATGGATTTTTTTGAATTAGTTGACAAAAGACGCTCAGTTAGAAAATTTTCTAATGAAACCATTCCAGAGCAAGTTATCATAAAAGCTTTAAATGCTGCTGTACTTGCAGCTAACTCATCTAATTTACAGCCTTGGGAATTTTATTGGGTAAAAGACAAGGTAAACAAGAATGATTTAATTAAAGCATGTTTTTCACAAAATGCAGCAAAAACTGCCCAGGAATTAATTGTTGCCGTTTCAAGGATTGATACTTGGAAAAGAAACAGGAACCTTATTTTAGAAAATTATAAAAAAAATGGTAATCTGCTTCCAGTGGTAGAAAAATATTACAACAAATTAATTCCTTTATCTTATGCTCATGATCGAATTGGGCTATTAGGTATAATGAAAAAAATCATGTCTTTTTTCATTGGAATTGTAGGCCTTTTTAAGCCAGTTCCCAGAGGGCCAATATTTAAACATGATGTATTTGAAATTGTAACGAAAACTACTGCGCTTGCCTGCCAAAATTTTATGATGGCATTGGTTGCACAAGGATATGATTCTTGTCCTATGGAAGGCTTTGATCAAGAAAGAGTTAAAAAGATTTTAAAATTAAACAGCAAGTCACATATAGTTATGGTATTAGGAGTTGGAAAGGCTGATCCTAAGGGTATCT
>JAYPLH010000168.1:1403-4461 GCA_038365355.1 Fidelibacterota bacterium | reverse complement strand
TACCAAAAAACCAATCAAAAATTAAAATGGAGGTTTCAATGGCTGAAGTAGTTGCTAATACAGGAGTATCCAAAGATAAAGGATATTTATATTATTTAGGTAAAGATGGGAATGTATGGCGTTCTCAAATGGCTCGAGCTGGAAAAGGTGGAGGCAATGCAGAAAAAGTCGCTGATGCGGGTGTTACGCGTGAATCTGGATATCTTTACTTTATTGATAAAAATGGTAATGTAGCTCGTTCACCGATGGCAAGAGGTCGGAAATAGTTTTATTATCTTATTTTTTTCTAAAAAGGCTCTCTTTTTAGAGAGCCTTTTTATTTAAATAATATTGTGTTAATTTTATTTCGATTTTATATATCATATAGTGTATAATCCGAGGCTTTAATTTTCCCTTTAAGAAGGAATTTTATGATAAAAATTATAACATATTGCTTGTTGATCGTAATTTCAGTCCCCGTTACTGCTGGGGATGGATTGCAGCTTTTTGGATCTAAAAGAGGTGCCGAGAAAGATCAGGCAAATCAAAAGAGCAGCTTTAATCAAGATGGTGAAGTAAAACAAGATTTCTCCTCTTCAGAGGTTTCATCTAGAAAAAATATTGAATCTGTAATTCCTGTAAAACGGATTCCCGGAGGATGGGTATTTAGAGATGAATTATTAGCGCCTTGGGAATCTAATTTACCAGCAGTATTATCAATTATACCAGACACAACAGTGGAGGTTGTGTACCATGATGATAACAGAACTACTAGAGAAGGTTTTGTCCTCCCTATCAAAAGAGCCTCTGTGGAGTTCCAATATACATCGAGATTAACCCATGAGTTGATTATGTTAGATTTTGTTAATGTAGATTTTATCTATAGTACTACAAATAACAATGATTCACATTTTATATTGGAAGGGATCGTAAAAAAAATCAAGTTAAAGGATACTGGATTTCCTCAATTAGCTTCTTCAGATATAATTAAACATAAAGTCTTAATGGAGTATGGTACCCCAAAAGAGTTTGATGGTGTATGGCATATATATCAAGATGTTAATTCTACATATAAGGTTAGAGAATTAGATGAACGTAATTTAAAAGTTGAATTAAAGAGTTTAAAGGTAGTTGATAAACTAGAAAAGGCTATTGATGATACTTATTCTAAGCAGGGTATTGAATACAAAAAACGTTTAATGGTACAAGGGATTGATATCTAAGCTTGACTTTTTTTGTTATGATTTTTAAAAAAAGGCCGCACGGCCTTTTTTTATTTCTTCTACTTTTACCTTTCTTAAAATCACAAAATTTAGAAAATGCTGTAGTGTCAAAAATAATAATTGAAGGTAACAAAAAAACAAAAGATTTTATTTTACTTCGCGAAATTCATCATCAGTTGCACGAGCCTGTTGATACAGTCAAAATTCTTAATGATAAAAACCGTATTGAAAACCTAGGCATCTTTAGTGGAGTAGATTGGGAATTGTTGCCATTGGATAATGGTACTTTGATTTTGAAGTACATAGTAAAAGAATCAATCCAAAAAACTCCACCGACGATTTTCCCTACTTATAATGAGAGCAAAGGGTGGTCTTTGAATGCTTTATGGGTTTTTAATAATTTTAGGGGTCAAAATCAGCTATTGGCCTTATCTGGAAGTGTTGGTGGAGAAGATACTTATGGGATAAGTTTTAAAGATCCTTGGATATTAAATGATCATATTTCTTTTTCATTTAATATAATGAGGAATTTTTATAAAAGTAGATTCTTGAATTCTGATGTTGAATTAAAAAGTATGCGAATTGGAGTAGGAAAGTGGTTTATAGATAAAATAAAAACTGAAATATCTTTAGCTTCGGAATCTAAAATTTTCAAACTTGAACAAGAGATTGCTCGATATAAATATATTCATGCCTATTCAAATATAAGATATGATACAAGAGATATCTTTTGGAGTCCCGGAAGAGGGTTTCTTATATCGAGTTCATTTGAATATTTGAGAGGCTACGATTTTAAAATATTTCATACATTGATATGGAATCAATCTTTATCTTTTTATAAAAAACTAAATAATATACAAAAAAATGCTGTTATTGCATTGAATGGGGTGATTCAAAAAAAATTTGGATATAAAGATAGATTTTTCCAGAATTATATAGGCAGTTCGAACACGATAAGGGGGTGGCAATTGCCTGATTCTACTACATATAGGTTAGAACCCTTTAGAATTGGACATGAATATTTACAAACGTCAATCGAATATAGATATGAAATTATTCCTAAATATGTTACTTCCGTTGGTATAGAATCAGGATTGGGTATTGTTTGTTATACAGATGCTGGCTTTATAATTAAAAATGGTTACTTAAAACATTTAGAATCTATCTTGCTTGGTTCAGGAATTGGAATTAGAATTCCTTTCCCAATTGTAGGAGTTTTGAGATTTGATTTTGGATTAGGAGCAATTGATAATAAAATAAAATCGAAATCTTTTCATTTTGGAATTGGCCAAAAATTTTAGCTTAATAAAGTTAATATTTTATGGTAGTGGGTTTTTTGCTGGAGCAAGAAGGCCTCCAGAAATAATAGTCTTCAAACCATCTTCAACACTCATACCTGTTTTAATTGAATCAGATTGAGGGATAAGTAAAAAAAATCCAGAGGTAGGATTTGGAGTTGTTGGGACAAAAACATGATAATACGGTACACCTTGCTGACTAATTGATTCTCCACTTATAAAAGCCATTGTCCAGATTCCTCTTCGTGGATATTCAATATAAATTGCACCTTTAAAAGTATCTTTAGATCCTTTTGTGAAAGTATCAGTAATTTGTTTAAGAGTGCTATATATAATATTTACTACAGGAACTTTTTTTACTACTTTTTCTCCAAAATTAAATATCTTTTTTCCTAAAAAATTTGTAACCAAAACACCTAGGATATATATTAAGATAATAGTGAGAATAATTCCTAATCCTGGGATATTTGCACCAAAGTTTTTCAATATTGGACGTGAAGTTTCTTCAAGAGAAACAAACAAAAACTTTACAACAATAAATGTTAGATAAAGAGGAAG
>JAYPLH010000168.1:0-1303 GCA_038365355.1 Fidelibacterota bacterium | reverse complement strand
GTTCCTACTAGTACTCCAATAATCATAGCAAATGAAAAAGTGTATAAAACTTCACCGCCAAAAAGGAAAAGTATAAGGACAACAAAAAAAGTAGTAATAGATGTTACAATTGTCCTACTTAATGAATCATTAATACTTTGATTAATTACTGATACTAATTTAGATTTTTTTAGCATAGTAGCATTTTCACGAACTCGGTCAAAAATTACGATAGTATCATTAAGAGAGTAGCCAACAATTGTAAGAAAAGCAGCTATTACTGCAAGAGATATCTCATATCCAAAAAGGGAAAAAATACCAAGAGTGACTAGGACATCATGACTTAATGCTGCTATTGCTCCTATTGCATATTTAAATTCGAATCTAATTGTAATATATAGCAAAATCAGTATGAGGGCACTAATAATGGCCATAATAGCATCACCTCTTAATTCTGCTCCTATTTTAGGTCCTACTTTTTCAATAGATAAAATAAAGTCATCTTCATTTTTTGGGATTAAGTTAGGATAAAGACTAGCCATTTTATTAGTAAGATATTTTGTAAAGTTGTCAGGTTCATTTTCAAAGCTTGCTATTCGAAGTGCAACATTTGATAGATCTCCAAAATGCTTAATCTCTGCTTTACTAAAATCAAATATCTGCCCTTCAATATCTACTTTTTCCATTGAACTTCTGACATCATTTATATTAATTGGTTCTGTATAGTTTACAGCAATTAAAGTACCACCTTTAAAATCAATGCTTAATTTGGGACCATTATTAATAACTAAGGATATAATGCCTAAAGTAATTACTAGTATAGAGAAAATCTTTGCAAAATTTGATTTTCCCATAAAGTCTATGTTTGTTTTTTTTATAATTCTCATGATCAAATACTTAGTTTGGTAAGAGTCTTTTTAGAAATATATGTATTTAAAATAGTCCTTGTAATGTATACAGCGGTAAACATGCTGATAAGAATTCCCCAAAATAATACTGTGGCAAATCCTTTAATAGGGCCAGTACCAAATTGATAGAGTACTAGAGAAGCTATCAATGTTGTAACATTTGCATCGATAATTGTTGTAATAGCTCGATCATAACCTGAGTCAATAGATGCCTTAGGAGTTTTTCCTTTTCGTAATTCCTCCCTAATTCGTTCAAAGATAATAACGTTCGCATCAATTGACATCCCTACAGTTAGAATCAAACCTGCAATTCCAGGTAAAGTCAAAGTTGCTTGTAATGAGGCAAGTATTGCAAGGACCAGCACAATATTCCATATCAAAGCAAAATTCGCTATAAAACCAGCTAATTTGTAATA
>JAYPLH010000167.1:488-4474 GCA_038365355.1 Fidelibacterota bacterium | reverse complement strand
CGGTAAGGCTTCAGATGATAGTGACTTGTGGTTCAACTTTGGATTGATTGACAAAGCACCGATTTTTGATCAAGTGATTCAAGATTGGGATGCTAAAATGTCAACAGATCCACAAAACGAAAAATTTGTAGCATTTGAATTTGGTATTAATTCCAGGTCGAACGATGGTACCATGGCTGCTAAATTCAATTTATACAGCACTAGTTGGAACGATAGAATAGCTACACGAACTGTTGATAATATTGATGGAGATGAAGACATAATTTATTTGTCTGGCATTAATCAAAATCATACAGGCATAGAGTTTGAATTTTCTGCGCAAATCAATGAAATGTTTAGGGTAGATCTTGGAGCAGGCTTAGGTAATTGGATTTATACTGATGATGCTACTGGTACTTACAGGGATAGTGATGGCACAGATGCTACATACTCATATGCTCTCAAAGATCTCAAAGTCGGTGACATGCCTCAGGCTAATCTATCTATCGCTGTCACAGCATCTCCTGTAGAAGATTCTAAGATTCAACTTTTATATAGATATTATGCATTGCACTATTCTGATTGGAGTCCTACTTCAAGAGAATTTTCAGGATCCTCAAATCCTGATAGAGCTCAAAGTTGGAAATCACCAAAATATGGTATTCTTGATTTAAATGCTTCGTATAAGATTCCCTTTGAATACAATGGTGTAAAACCTGAATTGTTTTTTAATGTTAGAAACTTACTTGACGCTGTTTATATTCAGGATGCTACAGATAACAGTAGATTTAATGCAGAACCTTTTAGAGTTAATAGTCATACTGCCAATGCTGCTGAGGTTTATTTAGGATTACCAACTTCATTTAATTTGGGGTTAAAGCTTAATTTCTAATTTAGCTTAAAAATACTAGGCTATTACTAGTTTGAAAATGCCTTATTATTTCTAATAATAGGGCATTTTTTTTTCATACCGCTATCGTTCATTTTTAATTAAAATTACATATTTAATGGTCATTTAATGTTTCCGTTTATCCCAAGAGACTTATTAATTCTGTTAAAAAAACTTTGGTCTAATTTTAGCACCGTTAGAAAAAAACAACTTTTATATTTAGTTATTTTTACTGTTTTTGGTGCTTTTATTGATTTGTTGACACTTGGTATGATATTTCCTTTTCTTGCTATTTTAACCACCCCTGAAATAGTATTTGACTATCCGATTATTAAAGATATTTTAATATTTTTTAGTGTTAGAGATTCTTCCTCTTTAATATTTATCATTACTTCTTTTTTTATATTTTTCGTTTTTCTCTCTACTATTATGCGAATCGCAATCCTCTACGCAAATACCAGACTGGCGTATGCAAGTGGTGCTGACTTAAGTATAAAAGTTTATGAAAACGTTCTTTATCAACCTTATAATTTTCACATTTCCAGGAATAGTAGTGAATCAATTAGTATCATTCTTGTTAAAATTAACAATATCATTAATTCGGTAATGCTACCTATCATAACTGCTATAGGATCTTTCTTTGTTGTAATTTCTTTTGCAATCACAATTACCTTAGTTAATCCATTGGTATCTATATCAATTTTCTCGTGTTTTTTGATTTTATACATAATAGTCAGCATCATTTCAACAAAAAAATTAAAAGTTTTAGGTAAAATTTTATCTGAACAACAAAATAAAATTACAAAGTCTCTACATGAGGGATTTGGAGCTATAAAAGATATTCTACTTAACAATTTGCAACCCATATATGTAAATAAACATAGATTAACAGATTATAAACTAAGAAGAGCTCAAGGAAATAATGTAATAATAGCATTAACACCTAGATATATTATTGAATCTTTTGGCATGATTTCTATTGCATCTGTTGCTTATTTTCTAAATAGATTTGATTTCGATAGTTTATTCATCTTACAAACTTTAGGGCTGTTAGCTGTAAGCGCGCAAAGATTATTACCGTTATTACAGCAAATGTACCATGCTAGAACTAATATTAAAGCTTATAAGAATAATCTTGCAGATGTAATTAGTTTGCTAGATCATAGTATTCCTACATATCATAATATTAAAAGTTTATCAGGTATTAATTTTGAAAAATCTATAGAATTTGATAATGTATGCTTTAATTATGATGAACATACAGAAATATTAAAAAAGTTATCATTTAAAATTAATAAGGGTTCGAGAGTTGGGCTCGTTGGTCCAACTGGATCTGGAAAAAGTACTATTTTAGATCTTTTGATGGGTTTGTTGCAACCTACTGATGGTCATTTACTAATAGATGAAACTAGAATAAGTAATAGTAATTCAATACAATGGCAGAGAAAAATTGCACACGTTCCTCAAAATATCTACCTTTCAGATTCTTCAATTTCTGAAAATATAGCTCTTGGCATTGAAGAAAAAGATATAGATTATGATAGAATTAAATTAGTTTCTCGAGCCGCAAGTTTGTATGATTTCATTGTATCCTTACCTAATGGATTTAATACAATTGTTGGTGAAAGAGGTGCAAAGTTATCAGGCGGGCAATGTCAGAGAATTGCTATAGCAAGAGCATTATATAGGGATGCCGAATTTTTAGTCTTTGATGAAGGTACTAGCTCTTTAGACTTAAAAACTGAAAAAAAAGTAATGGAATCAATTGAAAACTTTAACCCTTTATTGACAATTGTAATGGTAGCTCATAGGTTAACAACTTTAAAGAATTGTGAAAAGATTATTGAAATTGAAAATGGTCAAATCAAAGCTGTTTTAGATTATGAAACATTAAATAAAAACTAATGAATTAGCTTTATGCTTGATTCTAATAATAAATCTAGAATTGTTTTCACATTACCAGATTTACGTGGAGGTGGAGCTGAGAGGGTTATCTCAATCATATTAAAGAATTTAGATCGATCTAGATTTGAAATTCATTTAATAATCGGCAATTTTACCGGTCTTAATTCTAAAAATATACCTAAACACGTTAATGTTCATATTCTTGGTAACATTCGCTCCTATCAAGTTTTCATTCCCTTTATAAAAATAATTAAAGAAATTAAGCCAGATTTTATATTTGCAACATTAGGATTTGTGAACCTAGTCACTTTAGGAAAATTTTTTTTTTCAAAGAATATAAAAGTAATTATTAGGTATGGTAATACATTAAGTAGTTATTTAAATGAGGTTAAGTATGAAAGTATATTTCGTTATTATTTGTATTTCTACTTAACAAAATTTTCAAATTATTTTTCTGATGTTATAGTTGCACAATGTGATTATATGAAAAATGATTTGATTAATACATTTGGTTTAAGTTCTAAAATAGTAAAAAAAATTATTGTTATTTATAATCCAATTGAGAGTGATCAAATCCATAAGCTATCATTGGATAATTCTTTATCATCTGTAGATTATCATCATGAAAAAGGCCCGTATTTAATTTCAATTGGAAATCTAAAGAAACAAAAAGGATTTGATTTGTTAATTGAGGCAATGGTTCATGTTAAACATGTACTTCCAAATATTATTTTGAATATATACGGAGAAGGACAAGAAAAAGTTAAAATACAAAACTTGATCAAAAAATATAATCTTGGAAACAACATTTTTCTTAGAGGGTTTTCTGATAATCCTTATTATGATTTATCTAAATCTGACTTGTATGTTAGCTCCTCTAGGTATGAGGGGTTTTCAAATTCTATAATCGAGTCATTATGTTTAGGAATACCAGTGGTTGCAACTGATTGCCCAAGCGGAATAAGAGAAGTAGTTTTTGATGGAGAAAATGGATGGTTAAGTGCTTTTGATAATTTGAATAGAGTTCCAAATTTAGCAAAAGCAATAATTAAAGCATTGAAAGATGATAAATTGCTAAAAGCAAAAAGTCAAATGAAAGAACATAATTTAAAATTTGGAAAAAAAATATTTCTAAAAAAAATTGAATTATTATTTAAATAGTATCTCAATGAAATTAAAAATTAATTTCAGAATTCATTTCTTAAAGTAGATT
>JAYPLH010000167.1:0-478 GCA_038365355.1 Fidelibacterota bacterium | reverse complement strand
TCTTTTGATCAGTCTATGTAATGCGTTAAAAATATTTATTTTAAATTTTATGGAAAGAAAATTAATATAGTAATTATAGGATATATTTTTTTATTGAGCTTCAAAATTAATTTTATAATAAATAAATTATAATAGTCATTATCTTTTATGCATTTCAATTAAAAACTGTTTTAGACAACTATCCTGAGTTTAAATTATCAAATGAAAACCAAAAAAGTTTTAGTTCTTACAAGATATGATTTTATTGGTCCAAGTTCCAGGCTAAGGTTCATTCAATATTTTAAATTTTTTGAAGATTCAAGGCTCCAAATGACACACTCACCACTATTTAACGATGAATATTTAAAAAGGAGTTTTAAAAATGAACCTATTTTTTTTCAAGTGCTTCAAGGTTATGTCAAGAGGTTTTTTAAGCTATTAAGTCTATCAAAGTATGATGTTATTTGGATAGAAAAAGAGCTTTTTCCATATTTACCAT
>JAYPLH010000006.1:6153-25556 GCA_038365355.1 Fidelibacterota bacterium | reverse complement strand
GCAATTTTTATACTACTTTTTGCTGCAACTAAAGCACAAGCGAGAGTAGAATTAACATCGCCAGGTACAATAACTAGGTCTGGCTTTTCTTTTTTACAAATTTTATCAAATTCTATCATGATATTTGAAAACTGAGTTATCTGTCCATCAAAATTAGGTTTTATATGGTAATCAATATCATTAATTGATAAATCTGATAACACATTTTTCGACATATTCTCATCAAAATGTTGGCCTGTATGAACAATAAAATAATTCATTTTATACTCTTCTAAAGGCTCAATTAAAGCAGCAATTTTCATAAAATTGGGTCGTGTACCCATGACAAGACAAATTTTCATAGTATCAGATTTTATAATTTTTAAATTTTGAGATTAATATGTTTGATCATATGCAAAGTGGTGAGTTTTGAGCCAAAAAAGTTATGCCTAATTGCAATTTTATTAAAATATTTTCCAGAATCATTACTGTACTCTAAATGAGATTCAAAATCAACTGATTCATCAAACTGAAAAACTGGGACCTTGTTATCCCAAGCATCCCAATTAGTTGACAAACTTTGATTTGATTTATACTGCTTCCGAATCATTAAACTAATTTTTTTATTTTTATCATTCCTTTCAAATAAAAAACCGTAATAAACTGATCTTGGATCTTTTAAACCTAATGGCTGATAGTGCTTTTCAAAGGTCCCAAATGTAGCTCGGTTCAAATAGAGCCATGGACTGGCTAAAGCGTATTCAAACGTAAACTTATATAAATTGTTTGGTTTAAAAGAAGTGCTAATTAAATAACCAAAAACAGTTTGCATATTGTCTCGACTTTCTTTGTCAAGTTGCCATTCATCAACAAAAATCTCAGAATAAATTTTATACTTATCATTTAAATAATTAAAGCTCAGTCCCACAAAATGATTATCATTATCACCTTTACCAATGGAATAGGTTGAATCTTGACCATCATATCGCGATATTTCATGTTTATGTTCCATAATATAACTTGAAAGGGGATATAAATAATACCACTCCAGAGATCTATCTACTCCAGTAGATATTACACCCTCATAGATACTGAATGTTGAATTCGAATTAGTATTAACTTCCATTTCTTTTAAATAATACCATCTATTAAATATTAATTCTTCATCATTGTATTCTAACTTTCTATTATCTAGTCTGACAATTCTATTTTTTAGACGAAAATATTTTGAATTTCTAATATTTAATTCTAAATGATCTAATGAAGGTGAATCTGGAGAATCTTTTAAACCGAATATTTTACTTTGATTCTCTCTATCCAAATAATCTCTACCAAACTTTATTGATAAACTTGAATCACTATATTCTAAGTAACTTATATCACTAACATATACGATATTATCTTGATTGTAGGATTGCCAAATATATCGATTAAATTGATGATTGTTCGTAAAAAATAATGAATTATGGAAAAGTTTAATTTTTTTTGTCAACTCAGTTTCAAGCCTCATTGGCAACGAAAATGAGCCTAGAGAAATTTCAGGCGAAAATTGATAATTTAATTGAGATAGCAATGAAGCGCATGCTACTAGGACGAATATGATTAATCTCATCAGCTGCTCCTAGCTCCCTTTATAATTATATTAAAGATAGATTTAAAAAAATATTCAATCGGAGTTGTAATAGGATTTTTTGTCTTTTTTAATAAAAACGATCTCTCACTTTGAATGATTTCATCAAAGTTTTTAGGCATGTCTGCATAATATGGAGGTATCAATCCAGGTCGAATTGAAGTTCTTAATAATTGCAAATCCTTAGGATATAAAGAAAAATAATGTTTACTTAATGCTCTAGGACCTATCAAGGTAACATCGCCTTTAAAAAAATTAAAAAACTGAGGCAATTCGTCAATCCAATATTTCCTTAAAAACTTTCCCCAATTAGTTAGTCTAAAGTCATTAGATAGTTTACCTTTATTATTCAATTTATTTTGTTTGAAAACTTCTTCTTGAATGAACTCACTATAAGGATGCATGGTGCGAAATTTATATATCTTAAAAACTTTCTTTTCATATCCAATCCTATCTAAAGCAATTAAAGGTCCGTATGAAGGTTTAGAACGATTTATGAGTTTCTGACTTTTAACAGCAACAATATAAAATTTATTCTCATAATCGAAAGTGTGTTTTATGTTGAAACCACAAAAGGTTAACCTACCTAAGGCCTCAGATTTTGATAATACTCTATTATTTCCTCTAGTAATAGCAAAATAAATTTGCTTTGTTATAGGGAGTTTCGGAATTACCCTTTTAAATATAAAGTCGATCAAATGAAAAAATTTTCGAAAACCAAATGGAATTTTATTTTTAAATTTCTCTCTCCTTTGAGTTATAGTTTCAACACAGGAAACATATATGCCTCCATGATCTAAAAGTTTATAAACCTCTTGGTGAAACCTATTTATTCTTCTAATGTTGTTTATTTTTTCAATGTTAATTATACATCCTAGAATCATATCATGGGATGTAGGTTGAATGTTTTCAAAATGTACTGTTTCAACAAATGAATAATCAATATCTTGCAAATTGATATACATTTTTAGATTATTAAGTAGATAGTTTGGTAACATATTTTGTTAGTTAGTGAAAATATAAAAAAAGTGAGATAATTTTTAATTTACCTAAAATTTCGATTAACTATAGACAAAATATATTTAAATCTTATAAAATTTGTACTATAATTTTCATCACATCAATCAGGATGAAATAATTACTTTTTCCAAAAATTTATTGACATCAATTTTTTCAGCAAGCATTTTATCTCTCCTGTCAATATATAGTTTTTTTCTATTTTTAGTTTTTAAAATGTAGTCAATCTTCGAAAATAATTTTTCAACATCTCCAGAAATGATTCCATACCCAAGCTCATACTTATCCTCTAGTTCCTTTAGATATCCAATTTTACCAATGAAATCATTATACCTAATAAAAGGTACACCTAACATACCTGCTTCTGCAGCCATAGTCTGACTATCTCCAATATACAAACTTGAAAAAGCCATTAAATGATGCATATAAGTTGGTTTTATTGATATGCGAAATTTCTCTAACTCCTTATTAAGCTTTCGTTCAGATGTTATGATTATTCTTCCATGCGACTGCAATTTTCGTATTAGTTTAATTGCAATATTATTATTTAGTCCTCTAACACCTTTATCATGATGAGCACCTAGTTTTGAAAATCTCATAATAAAATAAGGCTTTTTAATATCCACATACATTTTACATATCGAAATATCAGGCTTGAAATAGTTTGGATGTAAATATGCTAATTCGTGGTAGCCATTATATTTTATGCTTTTATTTTCCCATTTCCCATTTTTACATGTATTAGGTGTGACAATACTTGTAGCAAACGGATATGCAGCATAAGCTAACAAAGGGACAACATTTGCATCATCTTCATTAACAATTAATGACCTTTTCCTTAGAATGAATCCAATATGAGAAATGACAGGCGATGTCCCAACTAAGACATTAATTTTTTTATTAAAACAATAAAGAAGCACTTTTATATCTTCTTTTAAAAGGCCTAAACCAGCAGAGAAAAGGTTGTTTTTTCTTTCTTTGCTTAAAATATTTTTATAATCAATATTACTATCTATTAATAATTCTTCAAGTACATCTTTTTTTTTAATCAAAACATAAACTTTGTGTTTTGACTTTTTGAGAGCTACGATAACATTTTTAAACAAATGAAAATGCGCAGGATGACTAAGGTAAAATAATATTTTCATCTACTGAGATCTTAACATTGAAAGTGCCTTAAACATCCAAGCGTTAGACCATCTCATGTATGAAGTGTTTATTTTATAATGCTCAAATATTCTAAACATAAAACTCCCATCCTCTTTCTGCATATTCAAAATCATCCATTTAGCAATTTTAAATGCATTTTGAGTATCTCCAAAGTGAACCAATGTGGTAATTGTTTGAGCTGCAGATGTACAGTCAACAGGATATGTTTGATTATTATAAAATTTTGGTATACCCTCGCTTGTAACAAAAGAATTTCTAAAAAATTTAAATCCTAAATCTAAATTATCTTGAAAACGATAATCTTTTGTCAATTTTTGATATGATTTCAAACAGTCAAGCACGTAACCTGAGTGGTAGCTATCAATCCAATTGCCTTTTTTTGCCAAACCATACTCCCATGAGCCATTTCCATTTTGGTAACTTATAACATATTCAATAGCTTTTTTGGCTAGCATTTTTGAATTTGGATTTCCTGTCAAAAAATAGTCTTGACTTAATAACCTTACTCCTTTCATTGAAGCATTAAATACTTTTTCATGATCAAAAGGACTATACGAAAAACAAATTTTTTCATTTTCGTAAGATCTATTAATATCTTTTTTCAAAAAATTAGTTGAGCTTAGTAGCATCTTGCATGCTTTTTCATTCTTCGTTATTAAATGAGTGGTAAATAATGCATTGGATATTATCCCGGTTGCAACCAATGATGGCTGATAAGCTGGGATTTTCATATACCTTGCTTCCCAGTCAAAATCATAACCCCAACAAGCTCCAGAAAATCCAACGGGGATCAATTCCTCAAGTTTTTGAATTAGTTTATCAATTCTACTCAAATACAAATTTTTATTATTGATATCGATTTTAAAAAGATATGAATATGATTGTAATGAAAGTCCAAGTGTGACAGGATTAAGGCCTTCTTTAATTAATAATATTTTTCTAAGATTTAATGGAAATCTTTTCAAAAATTGTTGAGAAAGAAATCTTATATATTTGTTTGAATTAAATATCGGAAGATTAAAAACAGGAGATTTAAGACAATCATAGGGATCAAAGCCTTTATAATTTTTTAATTCGATGTGGTTTTTAAGACTAATTAAAGAACGATTTATTAATGAAAAATCATTTTTGGATAAAGTTTTAGAGTTCAATTTTTCTATTTTCAGATAAACTTTTATTTACAAGTAGTGTAACCAAGGAGCTCATATATATATCCTCAAAAGATATTGGACACTTAGTACCTTCTTTAATTGATTTAATAAACTCATTTATGCAATTAACATGTCCTTTATCTTGGAATCTGTAATTATTTTTTTTTACTTTACTACCATACATATTTAGTGATTTAAAATCATCAATTATCCCTACTGTATTGTCGCTATATACTTCTATATACTCTTTATTGAGATTTTCATTGCCATTTGAAAAATAGTTTATTGATGAAATACTTCCATTAGCAAATTTTAAATTTATAGAAACAGTATTATTGAGGTTTTTAGGTTCAGATAGGCTTTCAGCAACTACTGATACAACCTCACTGTTTGCTAAAAAAATGCTTAAATCAATAAAATGACAAGCATCGCTTATTATTCTGCCACCGCCAATATCAATATCATTAGTCCAATGGTTAGGATTAAGTTTACTGTTATTGACCCTTATTAAAATTGATTTTGGAGAATTTGGATTTAAGCTTTTCAATAAATTTTTAATAGCTGGAGAAAATCTTCTATTAAAGCCAATCATTAAGTTTTTATTAAAAGAAAATTCATTGTAATTATCCCTAATTTCATTTAATTGATTGAGATTAATCGCTAGAGGTTTTTCAGTAAAAATATGCTTGTTGTTTTTAATAGATTTTAAAATCAAGCCAGCATGTAAATTATGTCTAGTCGCAATTAATACTGTGTTTACTTTTTTATCATTAATAAGCTCTGATGAGTCATTTGTTAAATATTTGAAACCATATTTTCTGCCAACAAAAACGGAGGAATTCCCACTGCCTGTCACTAAACCAATAAAATCACATTTATCTTTTAAATTAGGCAATAAAAAGGTTTGTGCAAAAGACCCGGCTCCAAATACACCTAATTTAATTGAATCTACTTTTTTACTATGTCCCTTTAAATTGATCTTATGCTTTAACTCCTTGTTAAAATCATAATTAATTATAATGGCTGCATATTGTTCACTTTTATCCATTATCATATCATAAGCATCCTGGGCATTTAATAAATCAAATTCATGTGAAATAAGATTGGAAATATCTAATATGTTTGAATCAAGAAGATCAATGAAACTCTTCATATTCCTATTTTCTGTCCACCTGACATAGCCAATTGGGTAATCTATACCCTTTTCCTCATAATTAACATCATACCTACCAGGTCCGTAAGATGAAGACATTAATATATCTAATTCTTTTTTGTAGTAATTTTCTCTATCAAACCCTGTCGGCACAGCACCAAGTATTACAACCTTACCTTTTTTCCTAACAACTTCTCCTGCAAAGTTGACTGGGTCAAGTGAATTAGTTGCAGCGGTAATGATAACTGAGTCAACACCGTTACCATCAGATCTTATATTTAAAAAATTATTTAACTTTTTAGAACCTCTATGGAAAACATCTTTGAAACCAATTTTTTTTACAAAACTTACTTGTTCAGTTGATATATCAACACCTATAGGAAAACCTCCTGCAGATTCAACTAATTTATAAGTCAATTGGCCAATTAACCCCATGCCAATTATCATACAACTTTCTCCAATTCTAATATTAGACTGTCTTAAACCTTGCATTGCAATTGAGGCAATAGTGGCAAATGAAGCATGTTTTAAATTAATGTTCTTAGGCACTTTGACAGCTAAATTTTCTGATACTGTTATTACATCAGCATGGTAAGCACCTTTGCCACCACAAGCTACAAAATCCCCTACTTTGAATTTTTTAACTCCGTTTGAGACACCAATTACTTCTCCTGCACAACTATAGCCTAAAGGTGAAGGTGCCTCTAATTTATTCATTACTAAATTATAAGTAGAGCTTAATCCTGATTGTTTTATCATATTTATTACTTTTTTCACTTCTTTTTTTCTACTCTTCGCCTTTGCTAAATATCCTTTCCGTGCATCAGAAACAGTTTTACCCTCAGTACCAGCACTAATTATAGAATGATGATTTCTAACCAGAATATGTCCTGAGTTAAGTACAGGAAAAGGCGCTTCTATGATTTCCATTTTGCCATTTTTTAGTAGCTGTGTTAATTGTTTCATTAAATATTAAAATTGAACTTTAAATTTTTATAATACGTTTTATATTATTCAAGGTTAACACTTTTTTAAAACAATTAAATAATTGTGATAAAAGTACTTTATAGAACTAAAATACTTATTTAATAATGATTCAAAATATTTTTCACCATAAAAATGACTCTCAATTATTTTAAAATCAAATTTTTTTATTAATTCTTCTGTTTGATCAATGGATTTTATATTAATTAAAAATTTAAAATAATCGGGCTTATCAAATAACTTAGAACTAATACCTTCAATTTTTCTATATATACTTTTGCCGTTCGGTAGAGAAAAAATGAGCTTGCCATTTTCATTCATTAAATTAGAAAACATCCCTATTATATCATTTATATTCTCAACGTATTCAAGAACGCTAGAGCAAATAATTAAATCAAATTTATTTTCGTTTTCAAAATCTTCGAGCCTGCAGTTTTTATAATTAATATTACTATATTTTTGATCGTTAGAATTAGCAACAGATAATTCATACATTTTTTTACTAGCATCAACGCCAACAACTGATCTATTGTTCGTTGATAATATTCTTGTGAGGACACCGCTGCCTGACCCTGCGTCAAGAGCATGAAATTCTTTATTACTATATTTTAAAATAAAAGATTCCCAAATAGCTAACCTTTGACGACGCGTTTTTTTTACTCTATAATCATTATCAAAAGAGGAATGTATCTCTGAGTGAAATTCAAAAACATCCATTTTAAATTTTCATGCAATTGTATGTCATATCAGAATTTACGTTATTGATAGTTAAATTTTATTTATTAGTTTTATTGATTAAAAGAAATGCAAATTAATTTTTAAATATTTTGAAATACTTTTACAAAATTTTTAACCAAAACATCTTCAGTAAATTTTTCAAGATATAATTTTCGGCTATTATTTCCCATCTTTAACCTGAGATCTTTAGATGCTACAAGTGATAATATTTTTTTTGTTAATTCTTTTTGATTTTTTTTAGGGATAATAAAACCATTATAATTATCTATTACAGATTCAATTATAGCCCCCGTATCAGTTGAAATAATAGGTAATCCTGCTGCCATTGCCTCTATAATTACCCATGGGTGGCCTTCATTTCTATAGTAAGTTGGAAATACAAATATATCAGCATTTGCAAGAATTATTTTTTTTTCTCTTCCACTTAAAACTCCATAGTTTTTTATGCTTAAATTTTTATTATTTTTGATTAAATCATTTATCTCATCACGACAATCAACATGACTCCCCACAATTTCAATATTTATATTTTCATTGTAATCACCAAGATTAATAGATGCTTTTAAAAAATCAATAATACCTTTAGCTTTAATAAAGTTTCCTAAAAATAAGATATTGACTTTTTCATCCTCTCTTTTTCTCAACCCATTATAATTAAAATTACCACCATTTGGAATAGAAAAAATTTTTTCTTTGGCCATAAAAGGTTCATACATATATTTTAAATTATCGCCTAAGACTATTTGCACATCAATGAATTTTTGTACTACACGAATTATTAATTTCATTACGAAATTTGTTTCATTATACCATTTAATAAAATATCCTCCTCGTAAATGACAAACAATCTTATTTTTAAAGCATTTAACTATGAATATAAAAAGACTATCTCTTATAAATGGAAGGGCAGATTGCTGAGATGGTATATATACAATATCAGGTTTCTCAGTCCTTAATACCTTTATTAATCTATAGCTTAATAAAAAAGGAAAGATGATATTGGTTAAGTTTATGCTACCCAATTGTTTAATGCTAGAATGATGAGAAATATCAAAGTGAATCAGTCTGAAAATATTTTTTAGTTCTGATTTTAATATTAATTCGGTAGCAAACGATGGGCCAATGTATGGAGGGGGTAATTTACCGAAAAATAGGATTGTTTTTTTCATTATGCCCTTTTTTTAATATATACAATACTATAACTGAAAAAAGTATACTTACATCAATATATGAAGTTGGAGTAAGAGATATAGAATAAAGTAAAACTAATAATATTATACCAAATAGTAAGAATTTATCATTTATATTGCATTTCCTGAATGCAAAAATGACTAAATAAAATAAATAAGAAATGTAAAACATTAGACCAATATATCCAGTGGACATAAAAATTCTAAAAATATCATTATGCAATGCATGCCCAAACACGTATGGGTATTCAATTGCATAACCACCAAAATATTTCTTGATTGTACTTATCTTTGAAAAATCCTCAAGATATATTAACCATCTGCCTAATCTGCCGTGAAATAGAAATTTAATATCTTCTTTATTTTCAATAGTGAAAAACTCCCCACTAATAATTGAATTTATTTCCTTGGAAAGAAAATTATTATAAAACCTAAAAATCCAATCACTAGCAATAAATGAAGAAAGAATTAAAAATACAAAGACTAATAGAGATAACTTGAATATATTTAGTTTAAACCTAAAAACTATATACAAAGCATTTATAGCGACAAAAACGCCAAAAGAGGAAGCATGGCTGATTTTGGATAGCATGAATACGGAAAATAAAAAAAATAAGATATGTAATGTATTTGTGCCTGTTTTAAACTGGTTTTTATAAACCAATAAATAATAGTAAAGAACTAACATAACTACGTTTATATGAAGGCCTATGTTTGCAATATCTCCAAAGGAAGAATCATATCTAATTATTCCTCTATTTATTTCATATGACTGAACAATAAAAACATCATAAAAACCAATGATAACAGCAGGAATAATAGATTTTATGAAGCTATTTAAAATGAGATTCAGGTCCATAAAATTACAAATTGTTTTTCTAGCATAATAAAATGATAATGGGAAAACAGCTACCTTGACCAATGTCTTCAGGTTAGATAAATCAAAGTTATTCAAAATAACAACTGCAAGGTTTGCAAAATAAATTAAAGAAAAGGAACCGAATAAAAAATTAGCTAAAAATGTTATTGAATTAGATTTTGAATTAAAGAGTCCAAAAAATAGAAAAAAAATAATTAAAATGCTTGAAAACTGTAAAACTGTAACATTAACTAAAGGCAAAGTAACGTCCCAAAAAGAATTAATTATAGGCTTTAGTGCAATGATAAAAATTAAAATTCTAAATGAGATTGGTTTGGATTTTAGATAGGATTTTTCATATTCATTTAAAAAAAGCATGTTTTAAACCAGTTTAAAAATCCTTAAATAATCTAGAAACACAAAAAACACAAATGTTAAATGGTGCTTAAAAATAAGCAAATTAAGTATTTAAATATGAAATAAAAAAGCCTCTGAAAATCAGAGGCTTTTTTGATAAAATGATTTCGTGCGCTAAAAATTAAGTTTTAACGACAAATTGTAAGTGGTAGGCATACCAAGATAAACTTCAGCAGCATGAGCACCATGATCATTCACACGGAATGGATATGCATTATATCTACTATTATCTAGAGCATCTTGTACATACACTTCGTCAAGTAAATTTCTAACATTAAGCACAACCTGAGGCTTTATTCCTCTAAACTCAAAGGGAATGTCGTATGATGCATTTAAATCAACAACAGAATAATCCGGGGCCAACCAAGACTGTGCTCTATCAGCACTAGCCTCACTTGTAAACTCTCGGGATGTTGGAGACCAGTCTGAGTAATTCCTTCTGTAATGTCTATGACTAATCTGGACAATTGCTCCATCAATTGGTGTTAGTGTTATTCCAGTGAGTATTGAGATTTGAGGTGCATCACCAACCTTAAGATCTTTTAATGAGTACCCGTAGGATTCCTCATTACCATCACTATCCCTGTATGTTCCAGTCGCATCATCAGCATATCTCCAATTACCAATGCTTGTACCAAAATCTATACTTATCAAGTCATTAATCTTTGCGGCAAACTCTGTTTCTATTCCTGAATGAACTTGATTAATTCCTGTTAGGTAGACAATATCATCATCACCATCCTCATTTTGAACATATTTTGTAGCAATTCTATCATTCCATGAGGTATTGTAAATATTCAATTTACCTGCTAAAACTCCATCATTTGATTTTGCATTAAGACCAAATTCAAATGCGATAAACTTTTCATTCTTGGGATCAGTAGACATTTTAGCGTCCCAATCTTGAATGACCTGGTCGAAGATAGGAGCTTTATCTATTAATCCAAAATTAAACCATACATCTGTATTGTCATAAACTTTTCCAACTACAGGAATCGCGTTCATGAAACTTAAAGCATTACCTAGTTCATATAAAATACCACCCTTGAATTGAAAAGTAGAAATCGGATCAGCCTCAATGTAAAGATCGTTAGCATGCCCTCCTGTAGCGTCACCTAATCCTTCGACAAAGTCTAAATCGCTAGCGTCTTTAGCCTGGACATAACTATAATCGTAATTATCAGCATCTTTGAAGTGATTCCAATGAGCGTACTTTACTGTAGTCATTCCTGCCATAGCATAAGTTTTTAGGGCATTCAAAGAATATTCTACTTGACCGAATAACCCTAACCAATTAACATAGTTTGTGAAATTGTAATCTATGGGATCTCCTAAACCACCTTGACCATTATCTACATCAAATTCACTATCTGAGGTCATGTAGTAATCACCACCAAGTAAATCTCTAATAGTTTTGACGTGATAGATTCTTGCACTGCGGTAATCTAGACCTACTTGTGCTTTCAATTCATTAGAAAAATCATAATTCAGCTTGGAAAGTAAACCTACAGTGGTTTGTCTGTTATTACTGTTCCGAAGAATTCCAGACGAAGCACCTAAAGAATCATTTTCTAAAATTGTTGAATCATAATTAACTCTTCTTGAGAAGGTAGTGTAATCCCAATTCATACTACCGTATGTACCTGTGCCACCACCCATACCGCCAGACCAGTATAAGGAACTTATTAATTTAGTTTGGTCATTAAATGAAAAATAATGATTCAACGCAACTTGGGGCTTATGGAAGAAATTTTCTCTCTCATTGATAAGATTTTTTTCATGTCTTTCACCAGTGTATTCAGTGTACATCTGGAACTGTTGATCTCCTAGAAGAGCAGCAGCTTCATCGCTAACCGGGCTAGAAGTTTGACTGTAATCTCTACCAGCTTCTTCAACATTATCCAGAGCATCTTGGCTGTAGCCAGGAATTGATGCGGCAAATTCATTGTCATATACGCCTATATTCTGCCTATATAAATTTTGACCATGTCTCTGAGGTGCCCCCAGTGCATAAAATTGGAATGTATGCTGAGAGTTTAGATTATAAGTTCCACCAAAAAAATAAGCCCACGCATCTGTCCATGTTCCTTTATAATAGCCCTCTCCAGTTTTCCGAACAAGCGCAGCACTCAAAGCAAGTTTATCATCCATAATTAAACCAGTGTTGTAACTAATGGTTGATTTGAGAAAACCCCAAGCACCTAGCTCTTGTTTGTACGACCCTCCTCTATTTAAAGATGCCGCATCTGTGACAATATTCATACTACCACCAATGGATGGAGTAGCTAAATTTTGAGCACTTAACCCTTTTTGCATTTGAATGGAACTAGTAACATCCGCTACGCCATCCCAGTTTGACCAGAAGACCCATCCATTTTCCATATCATTTACAGGAATACCGTTTAACATGATCGCGACATTTCTTTGATTAAAACCTCTGACATTGATCCTAGCATCGCCAGCACCACCTCCTTGGTTAGTAGCATATACACTAGGAACAGTGTTGACTGCTAATGGAATATCTTGAGATCCTAACCTTAGGCTAAGCTCTTCTTTAGAGACATCAGAGTATGCTACAGCTGTTTTATCAGTCGCCCGAGATGCTAAAACTTCTAGCTCAGTCATTTCTATGACACTTTGGGTTAAATTAAAAACGATAAACGTTGAGTCAGCTGAAAGTTCTAATGATTCGTATCCAATGCTAGATGCAGTAACTAATGACCCAAGATCGATGCCTTCAAGAGTGAAGGATCCATCTTCATCTGTGGCTGAACCAAAGTCAGTACCTTCAACGGTGACATTTGCACCAGCTAGAGGGTTTCCTGACTCGTCAAGCACTCTACCAGACAGAGTAATTTCCCCTTCTGAGTAGTTATCATCAGAAAAATCATCTTGTGCGATAATTGTTGTTGATGAAAATAATGTTAAATAGAAAAGAGAAGATAGAATTACATTTCTTAACATCTTTTTAGCCTTTCATTAAATAATTATAAACATGACTTCATTTACAAACGTGTGTCCTATAGTAATATGCAAATTTACTCAACCGCGCACATTATAGCAGGTCAACGATTATTAAATTTAATGGATCAAAATAAATAAATACAATATATAATAACACCAAAATAAAAATTTTAGATTGAACTAGTTTGGTTCATCTTAAAAATGTAACCATTTTTAACATACCAATCTTTTGATAAAATTATTGACATGCCTACAAAAAAGCCTAAAAACACATAAATAAATATAATAGACATAGAGCTTAATGTTACATCACCTGACGATTCAGGACCATCTAATATCTGGATAATACTAACATCTTCGTATTCATCAATCTGGACTCTCTCTAACTCACTTTTTAATGTTATGTATACTTCTTTTTGCACATCCAATGTTCTTTGAAAACGTTCTGCTTCTAGCAATAATGCCGGGGAAGCATTTATATTCCTATTCTGCTCTCTGAAAGTTTTGTATTCATCCTCATTTTTCATAAGGGTACTTTCAACATCTTTTATTCTATTAATGATAAATTCTTTTTTTTCTTCAATTTCAGATACTTTAAAAGTTTTGATTAATTTAATCAAATTTTTTATCACACTATTTACTATTTCACTGGCAAGTGCGGGCTCGAAAGTTGTTACAGAAATAGTAATTAAAGAACTTTTAAAAACTTTAACCTCAATCATATTTAATAAGCTTTTTATAGACTTTTTAATTAAGCTACTGCTTTGTGTGTCTTTGACAGCCTGGTTTGTTAATATATTTTTTAGTGATATATCTTGGCCATACTTTTCAGTATCAAACTTATCTTCAATGACCATAGAAGCCAATCTTCTACTTGTGATTATATCAGGATAAAGTTTTGAGTCCGCTAATGATGATGCATCTTTCCCTCCGACAGAAACTCCAAACTGAGATGCAAATGATGACAATGAAGAAGCATTGGAATTTGATACTGGCAATATTCTGGCTGATGAAACAAACTTTGGCTTTTTAAAAAAAGAACAATGTACTACACCAGCTAGTAGAAAAAATAATATTGAGAAAACTAAATATTTTTTTTGTTTAACTACAGATTTATATACATTGAAAATTTCCTCGATGATTAGCTTTAGGCTTTCTTGGGTGCCAGCGTCTTGGATATTGCCCAATGCAGGATTCAAATAATCATTACTAACAAATTGCTCTTTCTGCCTTTTTAGTTTTTCTCTTACTTTCACGACGTATTTGTAAGGAACTTTATCTTTAATTTTCCAATTATTAATTACCTGAGGCGTGACTTTAAGTTCATGCGCAATATCAGACAACTTCTCAGTTTCGAAGTTAATCTCCAATATTTTTTGTAGTTCAGTAAACTTCAAAATTAAAGTCTTGTCGCTGTTAGCACTATCAAGTATGCCTGAGTAAGATCAGCCCATATTGATGTTAAATTGGTAACATACTCAGTGAAATTAAATGGAATTCTATCTCCCTTACGAATGATCACAACTTTTGACCCATCATATACTTTGGGAGATAAATTAGTTAATTTAATACGATCAGTTGTGCCATCTGCATGTACGACATAAGATGAGAACCTATCAGCATCTTTAGTAAACCCCCCAGCATTTTCAATGTATTTTGCAAAATTTTGGCCTGGAATAAATTGATAAACTCCTGGGTTATATACCTCGCCTTCAATATTGATGATACCAAAATTTTTACCTATAGTGATAATATCTCCAGATCTAACATTAATGTTAGATCTGGAACGCTTATTTTTCAAAAGTCTATCAAAAGAAAGATTAATTGACTTCCCATCTCTAGTAAATTTTGATGCTTTTGGATTTGCACTAAACTTTAAACCCCCAGCTCTTTCAATCATTTCTGCAATAGTATCATCTGAATTTTTGACAACATAATCGCCCGGATACAGAACCTCACCAAGCACTGAGACTGTTTTCAACAATTCAAATTCAGGATCTTTTCTTAGCGTGACAACATCGTAAGGCTTTAGCAAAATATCACCTTTACCTTTAGAAAATTGATCAAGATCACTCTTTAGATCAATCGTTTTTATATCTGCATAAATGTCATTCTTATTTTTTCTATTGTTTTCAAAATCTGATTCTGATATTGAAGCAATTTCAGCCCTATACATTGGAGAATAACCAGATAAGCCGCCAGCCTCTAAGATCAAATCAGCAAGCTTCATATCTTTTTTTAGAGCATATTTCCCAGGAATTGATACAAAACCATTAATCTCTACGAAATTAAGAGATTTAAAAATTTCTTTACTATATACCCGAATTACATCTCCATCTATTAATTCAATGTTAGAAGATGGTAATATACCTTTCAATATATCACCAAGATTTAGCCTTAATATGGCTGGCATTCTATTTGATCTTGATTTTCTTATAATATCTACCCTATCCATGTAAACTTTTGACTGATGATCTGGATCATCTATAACGCCTCCAAGAAAAATCAAATCTAATAATTTCATATCTTTGAAAAGAGGATACTGGCCCGGATTTTTTACAAAGCCTTCAATTTTTACCTGTTTAATTAATTTACCTTCAATATCGTTCTTTGAATAAACGGTTACTTTATCGCCCATTTTAATTATTTCATCTGCCATACCTGATCCGACTAGAACAGAATCCAACCTAAATGGAGTAAGAGTGTAATTTATTCCATCTTCATCTAACCTTTGAAGGTCTGCTCTTTCTAAATAAGTTTTTTTAAAGTGGATTTCATTCTCAAAGCCACCGCCCTCAAATATTAAATCAAATAATGTCATACTTGATTTAAAATCTTTGGAACCAGGATTAAAAACGTGCCCCTCAATGAATACTTTGTTTTTCCAAACCATAGAAGTATTGCGATAAATTTGTAAAACATCATTGTTTTTTATTAAAATATCATTGTCAGGGTCACCATTCAAAGCTTTTTGTAAATTTATATCAATTAAAATTTTACTTCCATCATCACTTATTCTTGTAAGATTCGCTTTTTTTAGATATGAATCTCCGCCCAATCCACCTGCCTTTTCTATAAGTGCAGATATTTTCATTCCTTTTGTAATTGAATAATCACCCTGAATCAAGACAGGCCCAATTATTTGAACTTTATTTACTACTCTATTATCGAATTTAAAAAATAATATTCTATCGCCATCATTTAGACTAAAATTTTCTTTACTATTTAGAACTTTTTTAAGATTCAGGTCTATAATTTTTCTAGAACCCCCCTCCTTTCTTTTTTCAGGACTGATAATTCTTTGAATTTGAACACGCTCTAGATAAGTACTAGCTTTTACACCACCGGCCATTTTTATTAAGTCCTTTAACCCTTCGCTGCCTTTTAGCTCAAATATTGCATTGTTTTCAATTTCACCATAAACAGACACCGTTTTACCCCTTTTAGGAATGAAAACAACGTCATTTCGTTGAAGCCTCTTATCATTACTTTTTTTTCCTGTGAGCAGGTAATCGTAAAAATCAATTTTACCAACTGACTTATTGTTTCTTAAAAGTTCAATATTGCGAAGAGAGCCTTTTTTATCCGGCCCACCAAAATAATAAAGAGAAGAAAACAATGTAGCAGAGGAATTAACATTATAAGCACCAGCTTGCTCGATATCGCCTATTACAAAAATCCTAATTGGTCTTAAAACAGTTGCACCTAAACTAACATCTAAAAATGTAGATGCTTTGGCAGAAGTATTGTCAAGACTGGAGTAAACCTTTTTCAAAAGATTAAATAGTTTTTGCTCAAGCTCTGCCCTATTTAAACCGTTTACAAAAACTTGCCCTAAATTATCAACAAAAATGTATCCTTCATTTGAAACAATATAGGGCCTATTTAGCTCAGTTTGCCCCCAAAGCATAATGACAATCTCATCTCCAGGACCTATTACGTGACTAGGGTCAATAGAGCTGAAGTTCGATTCTTGAAAAATATCTGCATTACTTTTTAATGCATCATAACCAAAGTAGCTAAGGCCTTTTTTCTCTTCTTTTACATCTTCAATCAATAACCACCTTTGTCCATTCCATAAATATGAATTGCCTTCAAAATTATAAGTAGTATTTATATGATTGTCATAAGCTACTACAGGTGGATCCCAAATGGGCTTATTAACAACATTAGAGTTAACTACCGCATCGTTACCAATTGATCTTTCAATGCTCTTTATATTGACTTTAGGCTTGGTATCTTTTGAGCTGCTTTTTTGGTTTGAGGGCATATTAGCAGGCAGTCTATCTTTTATAAGCTTTTCAGCTTGGGATTTTGAAATCCCAGATTTTTTCAAAATTGACTCTAATTCCCGATTAGATTGCGGAAAAGCAAAATCGATTAAACATACTATAAAAATAGCATAAATAATACTGTTTCTCATTTATTCTTACCTCGAATGAAAATAAATTTATATAAAACTTTTAGTGTTGGAAAATTAAATATAATTTTAAAAAAAATATAATATATTTTTAATTTTTATAATAATTTTTTAAAAAATATATAATTTAATTGTAATTAACCATTAAGTAGTTATCAATTAAAGTAGGTCAAAATGAAATATTGAAGCAATTATATCGGATTTTTAGAAATTATTTTCCTAAACAATGAAATTGCTATACCTTTATGTATAAATGAATTCAACAATATGAAGATAATAAATTGTATTAAAAATTGAATTCCGTTTGATATAAAGATGAAATTAAAAGAAACTTCAGTAAAAAATAGTACTAAGCATACTAAAAATATCCCTTTAAATCTGACTATGAATTGTATAAAATCAAAATTTAAATAACTATAAACCCTATGAGTTATAAAAGCTAGATAAATAGCTTTTGCTAATAAAATTAGTCTTGCCACAATATCTAAGCTATGCAAGTAAGAACCGTAGGATACGGCAATAACTATCAACAAGGTTCTTAATAATCCATAGTATATACCAATTTCAGGTTTACCAATACTTTTAAATACTATTCCAAAAGGCTGACTCACAGATTGTATTGCGCCTGCAAAGGAAAGGATCTGAACTATTGGCACTGCAGATAGCCATTTGCTTCCAAATATATTAATAATGATAAAACTTGCATTAAATGATATTATCATCATTAAGGGGAATGTAATTAGTGCAATCACATGTATTGATGATAATAAAATTTTTCGAATTTCTTTTTTATTGTTTTGTATTGAAGATAGTGCAGGAAAAAGCACTTCACTAACTACATAAGATAGCCTTTGAACTGGTAAGTACATTAAACTGTAGGCAAAAGCATAACTACCTAAAAGACTAGCCGTAAAAAACTTACCTATTATTAAATAATCAACATTCCTTTCAATATAAAAAATGATTTGAGACAACTTAACTTTCAAGGAATACCAGATCATCTCTTTTACTTCTTTAAAATCAAACTCAAAGCTCGGTCCCCAATTCGAAAATATTTTGTACAAAAATATTTTAGGAGCAACATTTAATATTTGTTTTATGATAAGAGCATATAATCCAAAACCATAAAATGCAGAGATCACTGCAATTAAACCGCTAAATAGACTGCAAAAGATAGTGATTTTGCTAACTAATACATGATTTAGTTTTCTTTCATTTAGCTTTTGATGTACTAAAAAGAATGGAGAGAAGATTATGGATAAAGAAGACAAACGGATTATTTCAACTAAGATGTTTTCACCATAAAAAGATGAAACTATTGGAGCACAAAAAAATATTATTACATAAATGAAAATTGCCAAAAAGAAGTTCAACCAGTAAGTTGTGGATAATTGAATTTCTTTGATTTCCTTTTGGTATATTATTGCCGATCCTAATCCAACAGATAAAATTACATCTATTAAACCCATAAATGATGTTGCAAGAGCAACAACACCAAAATCACTAGGAAGCAATAATCTGGCCAAAATAGCATTTGTCACTAGCGATGTAAACTGTAAAACAGAGTTACTTAGTAATAACGCCAAACCACTTTTTAATAATTTTTCTTTTAAATTCAATTTAATTGCAAGTTTAATATCAATAGAGTCGTGTTTTATTATAAAAAAAAAAATTTTAAATAATGGCCCCAAAGAAAAAATATTATAAAAAAGGGGTTAGATATTATTTTTT
>JAYPLH010000006.1:0-6143 GCA_038365355.1 Fidelibacterota bacterium | reverse complement strand
CGCTTCACACTCACTTAAAAATACTCTAAATGTAATTAAAGTAACCTTAATTCCATTATTAGAAAATTCAGCACAACTATGCGTTATATGAACCTAATCGGCCTTATAATCTATCAAAGAACTTTAGTTTATTTATTGTAATGTTCTCAACTGAAAATTTTTGGGCCAATTCTAAACATTTTCTTGCTTTAATCTTTGACTCATTTTCATGGTCAAGTATATAGTTAATCTTTTCACCAAGTTTAGCAGGTTTATCTGGCTCAACAAAATAGACACTATCTTCATCTAAAAATTCTCGTAAAGCAGGTATATCCCCGAAAATAATTGGTTTTTCAGCACATAAGTACATAGATAATTTTGCAGGTTTCATTTGTTTTGCTAATTTATTAGCTGCGCTGTAATAACTAACTAGAATATCACAGCATCGTAACAATTGCATAAGAGTTTTTACTGGTAGATGTTTTTTTATGATTACATTATTTAATTTTTTCTTTTTCAAATAATTTTTATAAAAATCAAAAGCACCTGTCTCTTTTCTCGCACCTATTACTAATATGATAGCATCTTCACTTCTAATGTATTTTGATGATTCAAGAAAATAATTTAATTCTTTATGATTTGGACCAACCTTACCAGCATAACAGATAATTTTTTTATCAATTGGAATATTCATTTTTTTCAAAAACTCGTTTTTATCCTTTAAACTATGCTTCATCATCTCCTCGTAATAAACTGAGGGATGATCAGTATAAAATACCTTATTTTTAGTGACTTTTTTATAATTTAATATTCTGTCATAAACCCATTTTGATGCTGGATTAATACCATCTGAATTTTCGGCTATATATTTTGTTAAATAATTATCTTTATAAGTTGATTGTATGAAAATAATTTTAGATTTTATTATTCCTATTTTCTTAAGATGTATTAATGCAACTGTTTTAGACCGACAAAAGGAAAATATAATACTTTCCCCCCTTAATTCTCTCTTCATATAAAGATATATAAAGTAAAAAGAACTGATAAGATAATTTTGCATTTGAATTAATTTCTTCCCTATCATAAGAATAGGTAACTCAATAATTTTGAAATTCGGTTTTAAACCATACAAATTCCAAATCTCATTTTTAGGTTTAAAACAATTCTTCAATTTTGAAGCAGGGACTATTAGTGTAGTTTTGATTCCTAAAAGTGCATGGGAATTACAATAATTCATATAAACAAAAGGGTCAGCCCTGTTAAGCCTTACAGTTTCACTACCTATCAAAAAAACATTCTTCATTTATCTCTAAGTTTCTCTTTTTAAAACTATAAACTAATTATTAGTAGTTATTAAGTCTTTTTAGCAAAAATTCTTTATCTTCTTCGAATTTATTAAAAGTAGAGCCTGTAAATCATCAAAAACGATTGCTCATGCAAGTTTACATATAATGATAGAAACATTATAGTCAATAGAAGCATCATCTAAAATACATATTTGATATGCATAAATTGCATCTTGTATTAAAAATCAATTTAGGGCACCTTTTACATACTTCTCATGATCATATGTTAAATAAATAATACTTATCAGAAGGTTATTAAAATCACCCATTTGCAATTTTAAAACAATTTCATTTTCAGAAGGTAACTTTACAAAACACAAATCTATTTGGATATCTTTTTAAAAAATATTTCTCATATTAATTAAGGTCAGATAAGGAATCTTCTAAAATTTCCTTACACTCCGCATAATATTCTAGCAAAATCTTGGCATCAGTATCCAACTTACTAAATACCTCGAACAATATTGGCCTGTCAGAATTATCTGTTACAAATTCATTAAGTACAGAGTCAAATTCATCTTTGTCTCGAGCAGAAAGATATTTAAAACCAATTGATTCTACCCACCCTTTTGCAGAAGTAAAATGTTCTGCGGACGTGTGAAGTTTTAATGTATCAATTTCTTTTGCGGCATTCCAATGAAAGGTTTTACCACCTTCATTGTTATACAATAGTATTCTTACATTATTACCAACGTACCTGTTCCACAAAGCATTCATATCATAAAAAAAACTTAGGTCTCCTATAAACATGAAACAAAGTTTCTTTGATGCACTTGCTTGACCAATAAAACTTGAAAGAGAACCATCAATTGTAGTTGTACCACTGTGGCAGTAGTGTGTTATGCTATTATCTACAGGATAGTATTGACTTATATGGACTGCAACCCCGTTTCCATAGTGGATAATTGAGTTGGATGGGACAGATCTCATAAATTCCTGCATTGCATAATTGTCACTATATAAGAAATTAGAGTGATTAAATTTTGCAATCGCGTTTTCCCACAATTCAAAGTAGGTATTTCTTTCATATTGCGTATTACTTTTGTTTAAGAATTCAAAAAATTCAATAGGTTTACACTCAAATACTGTTGATAACTTTTTAAATTGGTCAATAACTTTTCCTTCTTCATTGATTGCCCAATGATCAAAATTCTGTGGACACCCTTTTAACAGACCTTTTATTGTTGAAACATAGTTACCATTCAATGAAATGACTAAATCAGGCGCAAAAACTTTGGAAAATGTTGACTTAGATAGTGCACGAGAGATTAAAGAAGTATTTATTGAATTTTTACATTCAATATTTGAAATATTCTCTACAGCTACGACGCAATTGAATTTATTAGAGAATTTGTTAATCTCTCGGATTAACTTCTTTGATGCTCTCTCACACTGTCCATATACGACTAATATTTTTTTACTCGGTTCGAATTCCAATAAATCATCAATACTATTATTGTATATATTTCTTAGGGTTATTCTTTTTATTGCATTAACCTCTGGAAGCGATTTTACAGTAAAATTCTGCGCAAACAACCCCCACTCTGTTGGAATATTTATATGCACCGGTCCAGAGCCATTATGATCTAGTTCAAGTAAAGCTTCGTTTACAAGTCTTCTACAATACCACTCGTCTTTATCATCTTTAATGATTGGTAACGTAACAGATTTTTTTACTCTGTCCCTGTACATGCCACTCTGTGGTATTTGTTGATCTTCTAATTGCCCAAGATAATATTGATTGCGGTCAGAGGTTAGTACAATTAGGGGTAAATGTTGCTCATAAGCCTCATGAATAGCTGAGAAATAATTTGTGGAAGCTGTGCCTGATGTACAGGATATAATAACTGGCTCTTTCTTTTCCAAAATTAGGCCTAGAGCAAAATAAGCAGCACTTCTTTCATCTACAATAGAATGACAGTTAAAATCAGGATCTTTTTCTACAGAATGTACAAATGGTACATTTCTAGTACCAGCTGAAAGAACAGCAGTGGTTGCTCCGTGTTTTTTTAATAATGCAATTAGCACCTGAATTGTTTTGTTTTCTGAATACATTTTAATACCTTTTATTTTTTATTAAATCGTTCTATCATTTACCCAATCCTTTCAAACCATCCTTCAGTAGTAGTACTGAAGACATCAAAGGGATAATCAAATTTTATCTTAGATTTTTCTTCTAGTAACTTCCATGTCTCTGTTGGAATATCCCAATCACTTGCAGCACAATTATCTGATATCTGATTTTTATTTTTTGCACCGACTATTAATGAACCTACATTAGGATTTTTTAACAGCCAGGAAAGAGCAACTGTTGAAGTACTTTTGTTAAAATCTTTTGCAATTTTCTTTAACAATTTTACTGTATCGATACTATTATTGTACCATGACTGGTATTTATCCTTTGTTAGCTCAGTCCTTTGACCAATTCTTGTGTCTTTAGGTGGCTTAGTTGGACTATCATACTTTCCTGTCAGTATACCACCTGATAATGGACTCCAGCAAAGGACAGACATGCCCACATCCTCACATGCTGGTATGATTTCTTGTTCAATATTTCGTTTCAATAAGTTATAAAGAAATTGTCCTGATATAAACTTCCTAAAATTGTGCTTGTCTGATAAATGGTACATTTTGATAATCTTCCAGGCAGGAAAGTTACTCAGTCCAACATATCTAACTTTACCATGATCTATAAGACTATTTAACGCGTCTAGTGTCTCAATTAATGGTGTTTGTGGGTCTTGATTATGAATTTGATAAAGGTCAATATAATCCGTTTTTAGTCTTCTTAAACTATTTTCACACGCAGATAAGATGTGTTTCCTTGAAAGTCCTTTATCATTAATATTTTCTGAAAGTGGGAAAAAACATTTAGATGCTATAACTAAATTGTCCCTATTCTTTGTATTTAACCATTCTCCAATATATCTCTCAGAATTAGTGTCACCATACTTGTCGGCAGTATCAATAAAATTTCCACCTAATTCAAAATATTCGTCTAAAATATTATGTGATACTGTTTTGTCGCACCCCCATCCTTTTTGCCCGAAAGTCGCTGTTCCTAAACAAATTGTAGATACTGCAAGACCTGAATTCCCTAAATACCTATACTTCATATATCACCTGCATAACTCAGTTTGATTTTTAATAGTTATCCCTTAACAGATTGATGGTTCTTCGTGCTCTATCTCTCCAATTTGGTAATCCCTTTTGTAGCTTTTCTTTTATCTTGCTATAATCTTCTGAGACTAAATTGAATTTTTCTGTCAGCTTATCAAATGAGATTTCTTTTAGTGGAATTGAGTATTCCAATAAATCGGCCTGCTGAATAAATCCTTCCATTTTCTCTTCATACATCACTGCAACGAATGGTGTACACATTTTTGCACTAAAAATATTAGAATGGTACCTCATGCCTACCACGGAGTGAATTTTAGAAATAATATGTTGCTGAAAATCCGCATCATACTTTTCATCCATGACAAAAGAATGTTTCTTTGCAAACTGTGACATATATTTGGAATCATTTTGATTACCAAACAATTGCGGAATAAAAAGAATTCCAAATTCATCTGATTCTAATTTCTCAATGAATTCATGAAAGGAATTGTTAATCCTATTTATCAGTTCAGTATCCTGATTGTATTTTACATGCCAAGTAAAATCTGTTATTGTGATACCAATTACTCTTTCATGCTGAGATAAAAACTCCTTTAACTCAAGGTAGTTTTCAAGTTTCTCCTGGTTATTAGATTGATCAATTTCACTAAGAAACGCAGAGTCAATCGTTACCTCCACATTTTTATTTATTCCAATAGTATCCAAGTATTTTTTTGAAATATCTTCTCGGACACATAAAATTTTTGCAGTTTTTAGTAACCATGTCCTCATGAAATTATTTCGTTTTGTAAATGGCCCAATTGACGGAGCAGCAACATATAATGGTATTCGATAAAATTTTGCATATATGAATGGTAACAAATACTCCATTTGCTTTCGCCAAAAAAACCGGTCATTTATCACAGATCCACCTGGGCCATAGATTATGAGATCACTAGATGACAAACTTTTAATTAATCTCTTCAAAACTTTGTTTTTAACAAATTTACAATTTGTTAAAACCCCCACCCAGATTTCAAGGATAGATGTTTTGAACTGTCCAGGGTACGTATTTACATATTTGAGATCAGGAAAACATTCTACCGACTTTGGATCTTTTAATGGAATTGTAATTGAACAATCAGGATATAATTTCCTAAGTCCACCTAGTAATGCCATTAAAGCGGCTTCGTCGCCATGATTATTCCAATGAACATTCATAATTGTGATATGATTGACATCTTTCTTCATATGTAAGGTAAATTTAGATATACCTAGGTTCAATTAGTAAGTGTAAATTGGACATTTACTATGACTATTTGGTTAATTTTTGTTTTTCAACTATATTTTATAATGGGCGCTAACATCCTTTTTTAATTGTAAGAGATTAAGTCTCTTTTAATTGTTGATTTAAGCACATTATTGAAATTATTTTTATTACTAGGAGTAAAAAAAACAATACCTACTTTTCCATCGGGACTTTTTTCTACATTTTCACCTGATACTGCAAGTGGGAAATATTTTAAGACTTTTATATTATTTCCAAAGGAAAGTGAAAAAAAAGTTTTTTGTTTTGAAAAGGATAATGTATGACGAATTACTGGTTTGTAAAAAATTTTTGATTCATCAATATTATCCATACAATTTATGAACGGATTTAAGTAGTGTTTTGCATAAGAAAAGCCTGTACTATATTCAATTAATAAACTGTATAAGTCC
>JAYPLH010000166.1:2828-4498 GCA_038365355.1 Fidelibacterota bacterium | reverse complement strand
CCCCATGATAGGGAGCCTTTTATGTTAGATTTATGTGGTAATTTTTCTTTTGTAGTATTTGTACTCATGTTTAATTTGATATTACAGATTATTAAAATTTACCCAAAGAGCTTTTTTTATAAACAATAAAAAACAAAAATATAAAATATTTAGTAGTTTATTGCTATATTTTGCGCCCTAAAATGGGTAAAAAACTTAGCAAAAATCAAATAGTATTCATTTGTGGTTGCATAATAACAGCATTTGCTATTTTTTCTATTTGCGTTGTTCTGTTTTATCCTCAAAACAACAAACACAATCATGCATCTGTATCTATTAAACCTGGATTTACGTTAAATAAAATATCTGACGTCCTTCATAAAAAAAATATAATAAATAACAAACGCATGTTTGAACTGGCTGCATTGGTAATGGGTAAAGAAAAAGAGCTTCCAATTGGAACTTTTCATTTAATTAATACCCGTACGAACTATGATATCATTAATCAATTAGTAAATGAGTCTCCAGAAGTAATAAAGGTAAGGATACTTGAGGGGTGGAATTCTAGTCAAATAGCAGATTATTTATCTGATGTTATGGGTTTTGACAGAACTGAGATAATTAATTTAGTTAAAAACAAAGAATTCATTCTTAAAAACTATTTAAATGTAAGTTCATTAGAGGGATACTTTTTCCCGGATACGTATTTTTTTTTCAAAGGCGAAACACCATCAAATGTTTTATCTCATTTAGTTAAGCAACATAAAATGTTTTGGAATAGAACATATGAGATTAGGGCAAAACAAATTAATTTATCAAAACATGAAGTTGTTACTCTTGCTTCAATAATTGAAGGAGAAGCTATTTATAATAATGAGAGGCCGAAAATCTCAGCGGTCTATCATAATAGGTTAAACATAAATATGAAGCTGCAAGCTGATCCTACAATTCAATATATTATAGATGGCCCGCCGAGGCGACTTTTAAATAAGGATTTGAAAATAAATTCTCCATACAATACATATTTAAATAGAGGATTACCACCCGGGCCAATTAATTCTCCAGGAAAACATTCATTATTAGCAGCCTTATTTCCTGAGGAAAATGATTTTTTATTTTTTGTTGCTAGGGGTGATGGGTATCATACGTTCTCTACAAATAAAAGAGATCATGATAAGGCAAAGAGAAAATTTCAGAAAATAAGAAGAAAACTTAAAAGGGAAAGCAGAAAACAATGAAAATAAAACTGAATAAAATACAACGCCAGGCAGTAGAAGCAAACGAGGGTCCGGTTTTAATTTTTGCTGGTGCAGGAAGCGGTAAAACAAAAGTTTTAACTCAAAAAATTCATCGTTTAATTGAAATAGAAAAATTCAAATCAGAGAACATATTATCAGTTACTTTTACTAATAAAGCAGCTAAAGAAATGAAAACCAGAGTAATGTCATTATTAAAGACTGAAAGGCTAGGAATCTCAATTGGTACCTTTCATTCGATTTGTGCGCGGTTAATTAGAAATGAAGCTAAAAATATTGGGTTAAATCCACAATTTGCGATTTATGACGTTCAAGATCAATTAGATTTATATAAAGTGGTTTTAAAAGGTCTTAATATTTCTAAAGATACGATTAAACCAAATCAAGCAAGGAATCTAATAAGTTATTTAAAAAATAAAATGATTACACCTAAAG
>JAYPLH010000166.1:0-2818 GCA_038365355.1 Fidelibacterota bacterium | reverse complement strand
AATTGGTAGATATTTATAAACTATACCAAACGATGCTGAGAGAAAATGATGCTCTTGATTTCGATGATTTATTGCTTTTTCCATTACAAATCTTTGATGAGCATCCAAAAATTCTTAAAAAATATCAAAATCTCTGGAAATATATTTTAGTTGATGAATATCAAGATACTAACAAACCTCAATTTTGCTTTTTGTCCAAGATTGCAGAAAACCATAAAAACATCTGTGTTGTGGGAGATGATGATCAATCAATATATGGTTGGAGGGGTGCCGATATTGCTAATATACTAAACTTCGAGAGAATTTTCCCAAGTTGTAAAACTTTTACTCTTGAAAAAAACTATAGATCTACTCAGCAAATATTAGATGCTGCAACAGCAGTGGTAAGTCATAATGAAAAAAGAGCAGAGAAAAATTTAATTGCAAATAATGGAGATGGAGACCCTTTAGTTTTGATTGAAACAAAAGATGAATTAGAGGAAGCAGATGCAATTATTTCTGCTTTAGAGAAAGAAATAAAGTTACATAAGAGAAATTTTAGTCATTTTTCTATTTTATACAGAACCAATGCTCAATCTAGATCTATTGAAGAAAGTTTGAGAAGAACAGGCATACCTTATAATTTGGTAGGAAGTGTTCGGTTTTATGATAGGAAGGAAGTTAAGGATGCATTAGGCTACTTAAAGTTAGTCACGAACTTGTTGGATACTATTTCTTTAAGAAGGATTATTAATTTTCCTCCAAGGGGTATTGGTATGAAAACAATGGATAAATGTGTAGTAAAATCTGAAGAAGACAATATTAGTTTATTTGAAGTATTAAAAGATTCAGAACAACTTGCAATCAGAGGTAAACAGTCTGATTCTTTAGTTAAATTTTATAATCTTATAAAAAAGTATAATGGATTACAAAAGGAACTTAATGCAAGCGAATTAAGTCGAAGCTTAATTGAAGAATCTGGGATCATAAAATATTATAAAGAATCTCAAGAAGTTGAGAATAAGGATCGATATGAAAATATTATAGAGTTGCTTAATAGTATTGATGAATTTTGTATGATAAATCCAGATAGCAATTTGAGCGACTTTCTTGAGGAAGTATCTTTATTAACAGATATTGATAATTGGAATGACTCAGAAAATCGAGTAACCTTAATGACTGTGCATTCCTCAAAAGGGCTAGAGTTTCCAGTTGTTTTTGTCTCGGGGCTAGATGATGGCCTTTTCCCTTTATTCAGAACCTTTGATAATCAAGAAGAACTAGAAGAAGAAAGACGCCTTTTTTATGTTGCTTTGACAAGAGCAAAAAATAAAGTATTTTTACTTTATGCGACTAATAGAAGAAGATTAGGAGGTGAAAATATTATAGGTTTACCTAGTCGTTTCATTTCTGAAATTCCAAAAGGATACCTAGAGCGTGTAGATTTTCAATCCGCTTTGACTAGGAGAATAGTTGGAGGAAAGTTAAAAAATCAAGCAAAATTAAAAGTTCGTAGAACAGTTACAACTTTTGATGATTTTAAAGTTGGGGATTCGGTAGAGCATGCTATATTTGGACAAGGTAAAATTATGGTTTTAAGTGGTACAGGTGAGAATCAAAGAGTTGGTGTGGTTTTTAAAGATGGTACTAAAAAGAAACTTATAGTAAAATATGCTAACCTTACAAAAATGAATTGAGTTTAATTGGATGAAGGAAGATATAATTTCAAGGATAAAAAAAGTTCTTCAGGATGAAGGCTTTCGGTTTACAAAGCAACGAGAA
Source organism: Fidelibacterota bacterium (assembly GCA_038365355.1). Taxonomy (GTDB): domain Bacteria; phylum Fidelibacterota; class Marinisomatia; order Marinisomatales; family UBA1611. The sequence goes on along the minus strand of JAYPLH010000166.1, from coordinate 1,057 downwards.
GCAGTATGGAATGAACTTGAAAACAGCAATGATCACTATGATGCTGATAAAATTTATGAAAATATCAAATTAAAAAATGAAAGTGTATCAAGAGCAACTGTTTATCGAACTCTTGATGTTTTAGCTAAAAATAAGTTTATTAGGAAGTTAGATGTCGGAGATGGAAGAATTAGGTATGAAGCGAAGACATCTAAAGATCATCATGATCACATGATATGCTTAGATACTGGTAAAATTATTGAATTTTTTGATGAAGATTTGGAAAACCTTCAAGATAAAATTGCAAAAAAGCATGGATATAAAGTTATAAGGCATACTCATCAATTGTTTGTAAAGCCAATAAAAAAGTAACTAAAGCTGGATACAGTTTTTTTGCATTACAAATGTCTTTGAATTTTTGTTTTTAACAATAGCATAACCTATTTTTTTATAAAGACTTAAGGCTTCTTTATTCTTCTTTAAAACATTTATTGTTATACAATCTTTTTGTTTTAAAAAACAATCTCTTTCAACTTTACTTATAAGTAACTTAGACAAACCTAACCCTCTAAATTTTTTATCAATTATTAGATGAAATAAATGGACTTTATTTTTTTCTATTCTGTAACTAATGTGTCCAACTATCCAATTTTTACTTTTTATTACAATTGAGATTATTGGTTTTGATTTTTCAAAATAGTTTTTTGATACCCAATCTTTAAATTTAAATGGATAGGTTAAGTTAGGGGAAACGAGATTAAGTGTTTTAGGATTTTGGAACCATCCACTTAAAACAGATTCTATTATTCTGCAATCTTCTTTTTTTGAATATGAGATTTTTTCTAAAGTATATTCACGTTCATCCATTTTAAAAGTTATAAATATTTTATGAAAAAACTTACTTCGATTAATCGGTTTACAGAGGGGGCTCAAATACAAGGTTTTTATATCTGTGTTGAAAAATATTTACGCTACACAAAAAGTGGTGATTTATATATTGATTTAGAATTACGCGATATAACAGGAAATATCAATGCCAAAATTTGGGATAATGTATCTGAATTAAATTCAAAATTTG
>JAYPLH010000165.1:2068-4544 GCA_038365355.1 Fidelibacterota bacterium | reverse complement strand
ATTTAGATGTGACTTTAAATCCTGATTTTTCTCAAGCTGAAATTGATCGACAAGTGACCAATCTAGATCGTTTTGAACTATTTTTTCCTGAAAGAAGACAATTTTTTTTAGAGAATGCTGATCTTTTCTCAAATTTTGGTTATCAAACAATTAGACCTTTTTTTTCTAGAAGAATTGGTTTAAATGTACCAATTATAGGAGGGGTTAGAATAAGTGGGAATTTAGACGAAAAATGGCGATTAGGTTTGATGACCATACAAACCCAAAAAGATGAAAATTTATCTTTGTCAGCTAATAATTTTTCTGTTTTAAGTCTACAAAAAAAAGTTTTTGATCGATCAAATTTAAATTTAATTTATGTAAATAAACAAGAATTGAATTCTTTCGATATTAGAAATTTTAATTCATCTTACAATCAAAATATTGGACTAGAGTTCAACTATTTTTCTGAGGATAATTTTTGGAATGGAAAATTATTATATTTAATATCATTTGATAATGAAGAATTTAATAAGGGAAGTGTTTTTGCATCCCACATTGGTTATCAGTCAATTAATTGGAATCTATTACTTCAACAAGAGTATATTTCAGAAGACTATTTTGCTGAAGTTGGCTTTGTTCCCAGAAAAAATTATTTTAAAATACAAGCTAAAGCTGCTTACTTAAATTACACAAAAGATAAAACTTCTCTTCTTTCACACGGCCCTAGTTTAAACCAAACTTATTTCTTTGATACTCTTTTTGAAAATAAAGATAAATTGACAACATTACAATACAGGTTTAATTTTATTAATAGAAGTCGTTTATCTGTTAGTTTCCGAAATCAATTTGTAAAACTACTTTCAGACTTTGATCCTTTAAGGACAGGAATATCAGAATTAAAAGCCGATTCAGAACATACGTGGAATAATTTTACTATTTCTTATAATTCAAAACCCCAAAACCGTTTTACATACTCTATAGAGACAATAGCTGGTGGATATTACAGTAAAGGTAAACGAAAAGCAATTTTAAGTGAATTAAGCTATCGATTTCAACCTTTTTTAGAACTAAATTCAGTTATAAATTATAATCAAATTAAGTTACCCTACCCTTGGAAAGAAAACTCTTTTTGGCTTTTAGGATTTAAAGCAAACTTAACTTTTACAAAAACCATTTTCTTTACTAACCTTTTTCAATACAATGAACAACTAGGTCTTTGGAATTTTAACTCAAGATTTCAGTGGCGTTACAAACCGGCATCAGATATTTTTTTGGTATTTAATAGTAATGAAATTATTTTTCCTTCTATATCAACTGGATGGAACCTAACGTTTAAAATAAATTATTGGTTAAATATTTAGTCTTATAAGGGGACCAAATCTCATCCTCTCCAAAGAAAGTTTGGTTCAATTAAAAGACTATAGTAAATATTCAGTTGAAACAAAATTAGATTTTTCAGAATTGAGTAGCTCTTCTAATATTTCTTTATTGTATGATGTATCCTTTGAAGCTAAAAAAGTACGAATTGAAAAAGAACGAAGAGCGTCATAAACACTTAGTGTACTTACAGCAGAATTCTTTCGTCCTGTAAATGGGTATACATCTGGGCCTCTTTGACATGCAGAATTTAAATTAACTCTACAAACTAAATTAGCCAATGTATCAACCAGAGGAGCTAGCTTAGATACATCTCTTCCAAATAAACTAACTTGTTGGCCATACTCTGATGCTGCCATTGCATCCAGCGGTTCATCTATTTCACGATAAGATATAATTGGAATTACTGGTCCAAATTGTTCCTCATGATATAAATCCATTTCCTCCGAAACAGGATAGATAACTGCAGGAAAAGAGTAATTTTCTGATAACTCACCCCCTTTTTTATTAATTATTTTAGCTCCTTTTGATTTAGCATCCTTAATCAAATTTTGAATGTAAGCAGGTTTTGAAGGTTCAGGAAGAGGTGTCAAAAAAGAATCATCCCAGGGCATACCAAGTTTTAGAGAATCTACTGCTTTTGAAAAACGGCTATTAAACTCATCAACTATAGATTCATGAACATATAAAACTTTTAAAGCAGTACACCTTTGTCCATTGTAAGAAAGTGTTCCTGAAATGCATTCCTTAATTGTATGATCTAAGTCAGCGTCAGGAAGAATAATACCTGGATTCTTAGCCTCAAGTCCTAGGACTAGTCGTAAACGATTTTTATTTGGATGCTGGTCTTGTAAAGAAACTGCTGAAGAACTGTGCCCTATTAATGCAAGAACGTCTATATATCCTGTTTTCATTATAGGAGATGCAATTTTTCTACCTCTACCAAATAAGATGTTTACAACTCCAGGAGGGAAACTTTCTTGGAAGGCTTTCAATAATGGTGCTATCAGTAGAACTCCATGTTTAGCAGGCTTAAAAATTGCAGTATTACCCATTATAATTGCAGGTATCAATAAACAAAAAGTTTCATTAAGCGGATAATTATATGGCCCTAAGC
>JAYPLH010000165.1:0-2058 GCA_038365355.1 Fidelibacterota bacterium | reverse complement strand
ATATAATCAACAGTTCTGTCAAATTCTTTATAAGAATCAGATTTATTCTTACAAATTTCCCACATTAAAAGTTTAACAATTTCTTCCCTATGAAGTTTCATCTTATTGACAAAATTCTCCATACATTTCAATCTTTCACCAACTTTCATTGTTGGCCAAACACCCTGACCTCTATGAAAAGCATCTTTTGCAGCATCAAGAGCTTCAAGTGCTGCTTCGGTTTCCATATCTGGAATAGTACCTAAAAGAGTTGGTGATCCATTTGTTTGAATAACAGAATAGACTTCTGATGTTGCGCCTTTCCATTTTTTTATTTGGCCATTTACAAGGTATTCATCACAAGTCAATGGCTCAATTTCATATTCCTTGGGAATTTGAGCATTATAATTATTCATTTTTTCTTTTTCTTTTTCTTTTTTTGCAATTTTAGATTAAAAATTGAAACAAATCTTGTTTTTTGTTCAAATAATCGAAGCGGAAGTTATGCTTTTTCAACCGTTCTACCAAAAGTGAAAAATCCTCAATGTTCTTTAACTCTATTCCTATTACTGCTGGAGCTATTGTTCTGAAACTTTTTTTAGAAAATTCAAAATGAGTTATATCATCATTTGGACCAAGTATTTGAGTTACAAATTGTTTTAGTGCACCTGAACGATTAGGAAAATTTACTAAAAAATAATGTTTCAGCCCATCATATAAAAGGGCACGTTCCTTGATTTCTGGCATACGAAAAATATCATTATTCCCACCACAGATTAAAACACCAGTATTTTTACCTTTTAGTTTTTCAGTAATCATATCTAGAGAAGCTACTGCTAAGGCACCTGCTGGCTCAGCGATTATTCCATCTTTGTTATAAAGTTCTAGTATAGTTTTACATATTTTGCCCTCTGGAACAAGAATAATATCATCTAAACAGGATTTTGAAATTTCGAAAGGTATTTTTCCAACTTGACGAACAGCTGCGCCATCTACAAAACCATCCATTTCCTTTAATGATATTCTCTTTCCATATTGTATTGAGTTTTTCATTGATGGTGCACCTTCAGGTTCTACACCAATAATTTTTGTCTTAGGAGATAATTCTTTAAAAACTGTAATTATTCCAGATATTAGGCCACCACCACCGATAGGGACAAGTATATAATCAAATTCTTTTGAAAACTGGTTTAGCATCTCAATTGCAATGGTAGCCTGTCCTTCAATCACCTCTGCATCATCAAAAGGGTGTATAAACGGTTTACCTGAAGATTTTGCAGATAATAATGCTACTTCTTGACACGCATCGTAGGTATCACCATCAAGAATTATTTCAATAAAATCACCTCCAAACATTCTTACCTGTGAAATCTTTTGTTGAGGAGTTGTAGCTGGCATATAAATCTCCCCCTTAATCTTTAATTTTTGACAAGAAAAAGCAAATCCTTGAGCATGATTTCCAGCGCTGGCACAAACGATTCCATTTTTAATCTGATCTTTTCCTAAAGATGCAATTTTATTGTAAGCACCTCTAATCTTAAAAGATCTAATTTGTTGGACGTCTTCACGTTTTAAATAAACTGATGAATTTATTAAATCTGATAAGCGCTTGCTGTATTCTAAAGGAGTTAATCTAGTAAGACCCTTCAATCTTTTAATAGCACTGTTAACTCCATTTGTAGATGGAAAAGGCTTCATTACAAAATTTTCTTCATCGCAATCATTGATGAACGAAGTTCATAACCAATCATTTCAACTGGGTGATATCTTATGATTTCATTAATATCAATTAGTTTTTTATTATCAACACCAGTATCATTGGAATTGATTCCACTACCAATAACATCACTTTTTATATTCTTCATAAAACTAGCAAGTAAAGGTTTAGCTGCGTGATCAAATAAATAACAACCGTATTCTGCTGTATCAGAAATAATACGATTCATTTCGAAAAGTTTTTTTCTTGCTATAGTGTTAGCAATAAGAGGTGTTTCATGCAAAGATTCGTAATATGCTGATTCCTCTTTAATTCCTGCAGCTACCATTGTGTCAAATGCTAATTCAACACCAGCACGAACA
>JAYPLH010000164.1:0-4565 GCA_038365355.1 Fidelibacterota bacterium | reverse complement strand
TCAATATACTATGGACCCAAGCAACCAAGGCACCAAAGGGGGAGACTTGGGATGGTTTAAAAAAGGAAGAATGGTAAAGCCTTTTGAGGAAGCCGCATTTCAAGCCAAAAAAAATCAAATAATAGGCCCTGTTTTGTCTAGGTTTGGCTACCACATAATACATGTAAGAGATAAAAGGATAGATAATAAAGGAGATAGTGAAATCCTTGCTTCTCACATTCTCATTAAAATTGATATTTCTCCATCAACTTTATCTAATCTAAGGAGAAATGCTACTCTATTTAGCTATGATGCTCAAGATAATGGATTTTTTTCAGCGGCTAGAGATTACAATATTAATATATCTAAAGCAGACAAAATTAGTGAAGATGATTTAGCTGTTAAAGGATTAGGCAACTTTCGTTCAGCTGTTCGATTTGCATTTAATAATAAAATTAATACCGTTTCAGAGATTTTAGAAAACGACCAATACTTTGTTCTTTGCTCCATAGATTCCATAATACCAAAAGGATTCAAAGCAATCGACGACGTAGAAGCACAAATAATGACTAAAATTAAAAATGAGAAAGCCAAAATGGTCACTCTAGATGAAACAAATAAATTACTGATTGATATATCATCAGGAGCAAAAAAGCTATCTGATTTAATTAAAAGTAAAAAAGGATTAGATGGTTTCATCAAGGAAACTAAAAAACTCAGTCAGGGTTTTACGAGCATTGGAAGAAGCAATTATGTTACAGGTGCTGTTTCTGCAGCTCCAATAGGAAAAATCATAGGCCCTATTGAAACAAACCAAGGCTATGCTATTCTGCAGGTTCATTCAAAATCAGATTTTGATTCTACAGCATTTGCTGCGCAAAAAGATCAAATACAAAAAAACTTATTTTCAAAAAAACAAAATCAATATTTCCAAGCTTGGATTTCTAATTTAAAAGATAAAGCCGAGATAATAGATAATAGGAATTTTTATTTCTAACTAATTTTTTGGTACCAAATCAGTATTTTTAAATAATGGCAATTCTAAAGTCTAGTGTTAATAAAAACTCTCAAGATTATAAATCTAATTATAATTATAATAAAGAAATAGCATCAGATCTAGAAAACATAAAAAATAAAATTCATGAAATGGGCCCTCGCTCTAAAGTTGAGAAACATAAAGCAAAAGGTAAACTTACTGTAAGAAAACGGATCGATTTATTGAAAGACGAGGAAAGTTTCTTTATTGAATTCTCTGAATTAGCAGCTTACAAAGTTTATGATGATTACATACCTGCAGCAGGTATCATTACTGGAATGATTACAATTCTGGGCCGTACTTGCATAGTCATAGCAAATGATGCAACTGTAAAAGGAGGATCATACTATCCCCTAACAGTAAAGAAACATTTACGCGCTCAGGAAATCGCATTAGAAAATAATCTTCCATGTATTTATCTTGTAGATAGCGGAGGTGCTTATCTACCAAAACAAGATGAAGTATTCCCAGATCGGGATCACTTTGGACGAATATTCTATAATCAAGCAAGAATGAGCGCTAAAGGGATACCACAAATTTCTGCAGTTATGGGGTCTTGTACAGCTGGAGGCGCTTATGTTCCTGCAATGAGTGATGAAGCAATTATTGTTAATAAAACAGGTACAATTTTCCTAGGTGGGCCTCCTTTAGTTAAAGCTGCAATCGGTGAAGACACCACTGCAGAAGAGTTGGGTGGTGCTGAATTGCACACTAAATATAGCGGAGTAGCTGACCATCTTGCTGATAATGACCAAGATGCATTAAAAAAAATAATTTCAATTATCGATCACTTACCAAGCAAATCAAACAATACTAAAATAACCTTTTCAGATCCAATTTATGATTCAGATGATTTATTTGGTATTATTGAAAAAAGTCATCATCGCCCAACAAAGGTTCATGAGATCATAGCTAGAATTGTTGATGGTTCAAATTTTGAAGAATTTAAAGCTGATTATGCTAAAACATTAGTTACAGGTTTTGCAAAAATTGGAGGCTTGCCAATAGGTGTTATTGCAAATAATGGAATTCTTTTTAGTCAAACATCTCTCAAAGGTGCACATTTTGTAGAAATATGTAATCAAAGAAATATTCCATTATTATTTCTTCAAAACATTACAGGATTCATGGTTGGCAAACATGCAGAAAAAAAAGGTATCGCAAAAGATGGTGCTAAAATGGTTCAAGCTGTTGCAACAGCTTCAGTACCAAAGCTTACTGTAATAATTGGTGGAAGTTTTGGAGCAGGTAATTATGCAATGTGTGGGCGAGCTTATCAACCAAGATTTCTTTGGATGTGGCCTAATGCTAGGATTTCGGTAATGGGTGGCATACAAGCTGCTGACGTACTTTCCACCATCAAACTAGAACAAAATGAAACCAATGGAAATTCAATTGATGATAATGAACTTGAAAATATTCGAAAACCTATTTTAGAAAAATATGAAGCTGAAGGTCATCCGTACTATTCCAGTGCCCGTCTTTGGGATGATGGAATAATAAACCCAGCTGATACTAGAAAAATTCTAATTCATGCCTGCAAGATAATCAAATCTAATCAAAAAGCCGTAATAAATTCACCTGTCTTTCGAATGTGATTTTATAACATGAACCAAGAAAAGCAGTGGAAGCTTTCTACAATGATGATACTTGCCATGATTACATGGGGCTTATCTTGGACTAATGCAAAAATCCTAGGTATTTATACTGACCCCCCCCTTATAATGTTCTGGAGATTTGTAATTGCTTCAATTTGGTTTTTTTTTGTTGTAATAGTTAGAGAACCTTTAAGAATACCTGCAAAAGTAATACCAATAATTATTATAAACTCAATTTTTATGTTTCTCTATAATTTTTTTTATTTCAAAGGTACTCAAATAGGTTTAGCTGGAACTGGAGGAGTACTGGTCACAACTTTGAATCCTATATTTACAGCAATTTTTTCAAGTCTCTTTAAGTATGATACGCTTCCAAGAAAAGATTTGATCGGTCTTTTTTTCGGATTGATTGCTGGTTGTATAATATTAAGAATTTGGGACATATCCTTTTTTAATTTTTATAATTCTGGAAACTTATTTTTTATTATGGCATCTCTTTCATGGGTAGCTGTAACAATTACTACATCTAAATCAAAAGAAAAAATATCATTTTCGTCATACAGTTTCTGGACATTCTTATTTTCTGCATTAATTAGTTTAGCATTTGTGCCCAATAATAGTTTGTTTTCAATAGTTAAATTTGATTTAATATTTTGGATTAACTTAATTGCCCTATCTGTATTTGCAATGGCATTTGGAACATCAATTTTCTTTTATGCTTCAACTAAACTAGGTCCTAAAAAAGCAAGCTCATATATTTTTCTTGTACCCTTTACTGCAATTTTATTTTCTATGTATTTTTTAGACGAACCATTTCAACTATCTACTATATTGGGGGGAGGACTAGGAGGTTTCTCGGTATATTTAATTATTAAAAAATAAATAATAATTGAAAATTCAATTAAAAAAATTTATAATTTTAAAAATGCTTTTTTATGCAATCTAGAATAATTTTTGGTGGTTTTATTGGTTTACCTAAACTATTTATAAATGCATGAATAGTATGTCCCTTAGCTAACAGGTCATTTGTTTTTTTTAAACCGGCCCTATATGAAATTTTCAATGTTGATCGAGGCATTTCATTTACCCAAGACCTAATTAAGATGACATCTTCAAACTTTGCCCCTTTTTTAAATTCACAATGGCTAGAAATTACTGGAAGTGCAACTCCCTCCTTCTCCACATTAGTTATCTGAAGTCCTATAGAAGCAAATAGTTCTGTTCTGGATTCTTCAAAATATTCAAAGTAACGTGAATAATAGACAATACCCATTTTATCAATATCTCTATAATACACTTTTATAGGATGAAGATGCTCTATCATTTTATTTCTTCAAAATAACTTAGTTTATCATACCGCTGTATTCTTTTTTCAAGAAAATCTTCTGGAGTAGTCAAAGATAAGGAATCTAAATGTTTTAATAATGATTCCTTAAGCAAATCAGCAGATGATTGAAAATCTCGATGCGCGCCTCCATTAGGTTCATCTATTATTTCGTCACAGATTCCCACTTCAGAAAGATCAGAGGGGATTGGTTTAAGAGCTTCTGCAGCATCCTCAGCACGATTTGCATCTCTAAAAAGTATAGATGCACACCCCTCTGGACTAATTACTGAATACCATGTATTTTCCATCATAATCATGACATCACAGACGCCAATCCCCAATGCACCTCCACTAGCACCTTCACCTATTACCACACTTAATATTGGAACTTTTAGCCCTGCCATATGGAATAAATTATTAGCGATTGCCTGTCCTTGACCTCTTTCTTCAGCTCCAATACCTGGATAGGCTCCAATTGTATCCATCAAAGTGATAATTGGCAAACTGAACTTTTCTGCTAATTTCATTATTCTCAATGCTTTCCTATAACCTTCTGGTCTCATCATCCCGAAATTCCTAAAAAGATTTTCTTTTGTATTTTTACCTTTTTGTTGACCTATCCAAG
>JAYPLH010000163.1:0-4582 GCA_038365355.1 Fidelibacterota bacterium | reverse complement strand
ATGGCAGTTTTGAATAATATTAGAAAGGAATCAATTATAAATACGATTATAGCTTCATTATCAGAAAAGAACGTGGGAAAAAATCGAGTTAGTAGTGCCTCTTCAAAAAAAAAGAAACTCATATCACCCGTGGGTGAGCTTCCTTTCAATTAAATGAGTATTTTAAATTTAATAAATATTCTTTATTGTACGTAATGGCTCCAGACATAATTTTCGTACTCTGTGTTATATCTTTGGGATTTCTTATGTTCATTTTTGAACTATTTTCAATAGATGTAACTGCGATGATTCTTTTAACTATTTTCTTTATGTTAGGTTATTTAACACCTCAAGAAGCTCTATCAGGATTCTCCAATCCGGCAGTAATTACAATTGCATTTTTATTTATAATTAGTCATGCATTGCAAAAAACTAGAATTCTTGAATATTTAATTGTAAGGGTTCGAAGACTAGCAGATAGATCTATCCTCTTAGGCCGTGCAGTTTATTTGTTTACTATTGGAATTGCATCTGCAGTAGTTAATAATACCGCTATAGTTGCTATTTTTATGCCTGTTAGTATCAGGCTATCTCAAAAATATAAAATGAGTCCATCCAAAATGTTGATTCCATTAAGTTATGCCGCAATTTTAGGTGGTACTCTCACCTTAGTAGGGACATCAACCAATTTACTTGTTAATTCTATTTATATTTTAGAACCTGGGAATGAACCTATGGGTATGTTCGAGTTTACCAAATATGGCATTATACTTATGCTAATAGGGTTAACCTATATCCTATTTATTGCACCAATGCTTCTTCCATCTCGCACTTCAACTTCAAGTCTAACCAAAAGTTATCATTTAGGAGGGTATTTAACGGAGATGAAGGTGACTGAAGAATCTCCATTAAATGGGACGACATGTATGGATAGGGGAATTAATAAAAATTATGATGTAACCGTATTGGATATTTTAAGAGATGGTAAAATGATAACAAATAGTATTCGTCTTACTCGATTAAAATTAGATGATATTTTATTTGTACGCGGAACATTGGAAAATTTTTTAAGGATGAAAGAAGTTGAAAAAGTAACAATGTTGACTGATGAAAAGCTGACACAAGAAGAATTAGAAAAGGAAGACAATATATTAGTAGAGACAATTGTAACTGATAAGGCGCAGTTTGTAGGAAAGAGCCTAATGAAAAGTGATTTCCGAAGACGTTTTGGACTTTTTATTCTAGCAATTAGAAGAGAAGGATCTATTTTAAGAAAGAAAATTGCCCATGTGGTGTTGAATGCGTACGATACATTATTAGTTTACGGACCAGAAAAGAAAGTAAGAGACTTAACAAATAATGGAGAGTTTCTTGTTCTTGGTGAAGTAGATGCTGAGTTAAGAAAACAAAGGCTTTGGTGGATGACTATTGTTGTAATCATTGGAGTCATTAGTTTAGCTGCTTTAGGTATTATGCCAATTGTTAAAAGCGCAATGTTAGGTGTTGTACTATTATTGGCACTTGGTGTCATTTCACCTCAGGAGAGTTACCAATCAATAAATTGGCAAGTAATAATTCTAATTTCAGCTTTAATACCAGTTGGGATCGTTATACAAAAAACGGGTACTGCTGAATGGATTGGTGGTCTCATTGCATCTGTGGCTCAATCTGTACCCAAGGAAATGCAAGCTAAAGTTCTTCTTGGCCTTATATACTTAATTACTGTTATTTTAACAGAAGTTTCCTCAAATGCTGCGACAGCAATTATAATGACTCCTATTGCATTAGCTGTGACTGACCAAATGGGGTTTGATCCACGCGCTTTTGTTTTTGCGGTAGCTTTTGCTGCTTCAGCTTCATTTATTACTCCAGTTGGTTATCAAACCAATCTAATGGTCTATGGACCTGGTGGATATAAGTTCAGTGATTATATTCGAGTTGGTTTTCCCTTGGCATTAATATTTTGGGTTACAGCTATTTTTGTTTTGCCTATTTTGTGGCCTACTTAATAAAAAAATTGGGATTAAAATGAAATACGGATATCAAAAAATAACGAACATAAATTTCGAAAATGTCAATGAAAAACTTAGAAAATCTCTGATGGAGGTAGGGTTTGGGATCATTACCGAAATAGATGTTCAGAGTACATTCAAAGAAAAATTAGGTATTGATTATGAGCGTTTTCAAATTTTAGGCGCTTGTAATCCTGGGTTAGCAAATAAAGCTCTTAATATTGAACGTGAAGTAGGATTGCTTCTACCATGCAATGTTATTTTTTGGGAAAATAAGGATAGCTCTGTAACGATATCATCAATTGATGCTGAAATTCAACTAGGAGTTACAGGTGACGAAAGATTAATAATGCTTGGAAGAGAAGTAAATGATTTGCTAATTCAAGCTATAAATTCAATTTAAACTTTTAATTAAGTATAAAATTCTAATCTAAACTAGCCCCTTTAATTTATTTATGGAAATTAAAAAAGATTCAGAATCTCGAGTAAAATCTTTTTTAAAAAATCCTAAAAAATCCCTCTGGACTCTAGCAATCCCTATAATGTTTGGGATAGGTATTCAGACATTCTATAATTTGATTGATTTACTTTTTATTGGAAAAATTAGTGGAGATGCTATTGCAGGTGTTGCTTTTAATATGCCAATATTTTTCTTAATGCTAGGTTTAACCATGGGGCTAGGTTCTGGCGTAACTGCTTCTATTGCAAGATTTATTGGAGAGGATAATAAAAATAGCGCTGATAATAGTGCGGGACATGCTTTGGCAATGGCTGGATTTATTTCTGTTGTTTTTACTTTATTAGGTATTTTTTATGGTAAAGAAATTTTGAAGTTTCTTGGAGCAGAAAATATTATACTTAATCTGGCATGGGAATATTTATCCACGATAGTTATTGGACTTCCATTTATGGTTTTTTCTGGATTTTTTAGATCTATTTTGGCAGGAGAGGGCGATATGAAATTCCCCATGATGATTGCAGGATTGGGTACTATTTTAAATATAATCCTAGATCCAATATTTATTTTTAAGTTAGAGCAGTTTGGTAATATAGGTCTCGGCCTTGGAGTGGGAGGAGCTGCATTAGCAACCGTAATATCCCAATTGATCGTATTTATAATTTTTGTGTATATGTTATTTGTAAAAAAGCATGCCTATATTTCTTTCAATCTTAAAGATTTTACTCCTTCTAGTAAGATTTTATGGGATATAGTAAAAGTAGGAATTCCTGCGTCATTGTCTATGGTGATAATGGCTATGGGGCAGGGTGTTTTTAATAAAATTTTAATTAATTATTCATCAGAAACTGTTGCAGCATATCAAGTGGCTGGAAGAATTGATATGCTTGTATTCCTACCAATTTTTGCAATTGCTGGTTCGATGACAACTCTGGTTGGAATGTTTTATGGAGCTAAGGAAATGAATGCTCTTAATCAGATTATTTATTATGGTATAAAATGCTCTTTTATTATAACCTTAATTTCTTCTTTAATTGTTTATTTATTCGCAGAGAGCTTTTCATCTATTTTTACACAGGATCAACAGATAATCAATGTTTCGGTAGGTTTTTTACAATTACTTTGTTTAGTATACCCTCTTGTTTCGATAGCAATTACATCAGGAAGAGTTATGCAAGGTTTAGGCAAAGGACTTCCGGTGTTAATTATTACAATAGTAAGAGTTCTAGGAATTAGTGCTCCACTTTCTATTTATTTTAGTCTTTATTTAAATAAACCGGTTGATTGGAATTGGTATGCAATGATGATTGGAGCAGCTACATCGTTTTTTATAGCAATTAATTGGATGCGAATTGAACTAAAAAAAGTAAACAATTTTAAGGAGGGGAAACTTGAACCTATTATCGAACCTTGAAGCTAATAAACAATTAAAATTATTAGATGGTTGGAGTTTGGAGAAAAATGCAATTAAAAAAGAATATATTTTTAGTTCGTATATGGATAGTATAAAATTTATCAACCTCTTGGCAGAAAAAGCAGAAAAATACAACCATCATCCTGATTTAGTTATTGGATGGTGTAAAATCAATGTGACTTTAACCTCGCATGATCTTGGCGGAGTAACTCATTTATGTATAAAGATAGCGCAAGAAGCGGAAAAAATATTCTCAAGTAAAGATTTTTCTTGATCCTTGAATGATAATTGTGCAAATCAACGATTTAACTATGTCTCCAATTAAAAAAGGATAAAATCCTAAATGTAGAGCTTTACCGATATCTTGAGTCAAAATTGCAAGATAAAATGCTCCTGTAATTAAAATGATAGTTGTGCAAATGAAGCAAGCTAAGAAGCAAGAATATAGATTTTGCAAAAATTGATTTTCTTTAAAAATTCCCATGATAAACGCAGCGATTAAAAACCCCCAAAGGTAGCCAGCAGTAGGCCCTATTAATATGTGTGGCCCTGCACTCATATTTGCAAAAACTGGCAAACCTAAGCTTCCTTCCAGAAGATACAATAATATACATAGCGCACCCCGTTTTGCCCCTAACAAACTGCCAACTAAAACAACACCAATTGTTTGACCTGTTATTGGAACAGGACTAAACGGAATTGGTATGGAAGCCTGAGCAA
>JAYPLH010000162.1:3030-4591 GCA_038365355.1 Fidelibacterota bacterium | reverse complement strand
GGTGTTTTCTGAAATTAATATTTCGTTTGAGCTTGCTGATGATTCTAGTCTCGATGCTAGATTGACACCATTTCCGAGGACGGTATAGTCCAATCTATCTTTTGAACCGAAATTCCCAACTGTACAAACATCAGTATGTATACCCATTCGTACATCTAAAGATTCTGAGAGGCCTGTTTCTTCCCAACTTTTTCTTAAGGTTTTTAATGCTTTTTTCATTTTTAAAGCCATCGAAACACAGGCTATTGCATCCCTTTTTTTCCCGCTTGAATTGGGGTCACCAAAGAAAATCATTATTGCATCACCTATGTATTTATCAACTGTCCCACCATATTCAATAGCAATATCAGTCATTGCGGTTAAATAACTTGTAATAAGTTTTGTTAAAACTTCAGGCTCTAGTTTTTCAGTTATAGTCGTAAAGCTTTTTATGTCTGAAAAAAATACCGTTAAATCTTTTCTAGATGTATTTATTGTTACATCTAATTGGCCAGAAAAAATTGAATTATATACTTGAGGCGAAAAATATTTTGACAATTTTTGCAAGATCTGTTCTTTATCTTTTGTATCTGTAATATCTGTTCCATATATAATAAAAAAATGGAACTCATGGACTTTTATTGCATTAAATAAATATACTCTTTTACCAATAGGTAATTCAAATTTCATTTCATTGTTTGAAATCTTTTCCATTATATGCTCAGGCATTAATCCCTCTATGCCTAGCTCTAGTTCTTTCATTATATAAGTTGAAGCTGAATTGAAATATTTTACCATTCCTCTGTAATCGATCCTTATGACAGGGTTTGGGTTGCTATCTGGAAATTTATCTATAACCTTTTTAGCAGTTATATCGGTACCATATATGTTCACAGAATCTAATTCTTGTATATAAATGGCTTTAAATTGAAAGGAAGTAGAATTTATCTTTAGCTCAAAGTTATGTTCGATATTTTTTAAAGCATGATTTAGATGAATGAGAATTTGATCATTTATTTTATTTTTTAAACTAAGACCATAATATTTTACAATATCTTTGGAAGGTTTATTAAAGTATTCAAGAATACCATCTTTAGATATACGAATTACAGGGTTTGGATTCTGATCAGGGAATTTTTTTAGTAAGTTTATAAGTTCTTTGTCATTAATGGACATAATAGATACTTTATTATAGATAATTTACAGAAAAAGAAAAATGAATGTTTCAAATTTAAAAAAAATAACTCAGCATATTTTTTCAAAAAAGTCTTTGCAAATTAGAATAGTAACTTTTCTTTGGGTAATATCCTGCTCTTGGTTTTGGACAGGCGATCCTCTAAAATCATGGAATTTAGCAATTTCAGTTTTAATTGGATCAATGATAATTCAAGGATTTTTTGAATGGGCCTACGATAAGTCGTAAAGCAGGAATTGTTCTTTAAACGAATATGCGTTATGATTTTTATATTTTGATATGAGAATAGTATTGATAACTATCATTATATTTTTTTCCTTTTCTTGTAATAAGAAACCAAAAGTTCAGAATAAAAATCACATTCTTGAATCCAATTCATTAAGCCTT
>JAYPLH010000162.1:1565-2930 GCA_038365355.1 Fidelibacterota bacterium | reverse complement strand
GGGGATGGAGTATATCAGCTCGCACCAAGAATGGCAGATCGTTTTGCAGCGGCTTCTATGTCAGCAGGTCATCCCAATGATGCTAGTCCTTTGGGTCTTAGAAATATAGGTTTTTCGATCCATATGGGAAATAATGATTCGGCTTACAATCGAAATCTTGTCGCAGAGGAGTGGAAAATTCAATTGGAGGACTTGAAAAGTAAGGATATTGATGGCTATGAAAATTTTGTTAAAATTTATGAGGGAAGAGGTCATCAAATTTCACACGCAAAAGAAAAATACGTTCTCGAAAAAAGTAATAATGGTGTTGACTCCTCTGGAATTTTCTGGATGTCAAAATTCACAAGAAATCCTTATCCAAAAAAAGTAGTATGGAAGCAGGATGATGTAACTCATAACCGCTTTTATTGGTTAAAAGTGAGTGAACCTAAAGCGTATTCCTTGATTGTTGCAAATATTGAAAGCCAAGTAATTACTATTTCAAATGCAACCGTCTCTGAACTTGTAATAAGGTTAAACGACAAACTTTTAGATATGGATAAGAAGGTCAAGGTTGTTTATAGGGATAAGGAAATTTTCAGTGGTTATGTTCCTAGAAGAAAAGATGTTATTATGAACTCTATAAATGAGTATGGTGATCCAACAAGTATATACTATGGTGAGATATCCGTCTTGTTAGGAAATTAAATTTTATAGTTTTTAAGACAATTTGGCACTTTGAATTAAAAAAATCATATTTAGCTGTCAATATTTAACTAAAAATCATCTTGCATGGTTTTTGTCTAAGTCAACTATAGGAGGCATGTTATGAAAAAAATTAAAATAAGTAGACCAGGTTATCAAATTCCCTTAGAGAAACTTTTGAATGTTTATAGGAAAGAGCTTAGATCAGACAAACTAAATAGCAAACCATCGAAAGAAAACTTGATCATAGAAAAAAATAAAATATTTTTTAATCATATTGGAGTATGCTAATTGCAGAAGATTCTTTTTGTTTGTACTGCTAATATATTCAGAAGCAGATTCAGCGAGGAAGTATACAACCATTTAGCTACTCGTCTTAATTTACCTAGTCGAGCTTACTCAGCAGGATTAATGGTAGGGCATTACAAAACAAGAAAAATTTATGCTCCTGCACTAGAACAATTAAAGCTATTAAATATTGTACCTAGAAGGAAAGATGAATTATCTATTCACATAAATGATTTGGATTTAAAACAATTTGTTAAAGTGATTTGCATGGATAAAGATGAGCATCAACCCATGGTAAGAAAGAATAAAAATCTTATTAATTTAGATATTGAGTATTGGGATATTGTTGACGAACCTTTGGTTTCCAGAAATATCTCACTTCCACAGTGCTAT
>JAYPLH010000162.1:0-1465 GCA_038365355.1 Fidelibacterota bacterium | reverse complement strand
AAAACCATGGAAATATCAATTGGACTTTCTAGTCTTTTACCAAAATATGCCTTCAGCACTGCTGTAGCTTATATTATAATAATTCATATTTACAGGAGGTTCCATGATGGAAACGAATTTGTTTTCACCTATTTCATGTTCAACTCACTTATATTTTTCTTTGCCTATATTCTTGGAAGAATGGATATAAATATCGGATTTGCATTCGGCCTTTTTGCAGTTTTTGCAATATTAAGATATAGGACTGATCCAATTCCAATTAAGGAAATGACCTACTTGTTTATTGTTATTACACTGGGTGTTATAAATGCTATTGGAACAAATGAAGTTTCGCAACAAGAATTACTCTTTGCCAACCTTGTTATTATTTTATTGACCTTTTTACTTGAAGTAAATGGTAAAGAAGAAATTCTGGGTCGTAGAACCATAGAGTATGATATTCTAGAAAACATTAAACCTGAGAATCATGATAAGCTGCTAATCGATTTAGAGAAAAAAACTGGACTATCTATTGAAAATTTTGAAATAGGTAGAGTTTTTTTAGACAGGGTAAATATTAAGATATTTTTTAAAGAAGATTGATATTTCTTCGTTTTTTTCCTAAATCATCAAAAATAAATATCTTCAAGTATATTAGAAAACATTGTGTCTTATGGTTATTTTTTATAGCCTCGAACCAAAGCTATGCTAAGGTTGACACAGAGTCTTGGAACAGTATAGGATTTGGAAAAAAACTACCACATTCATTTAAATTAGACTTTGAACAATCTTTAAGGTTAAAAGATGATATTTCTTCCTTTAAGCAGACATTTACTGAAGGTTCAATATCATATAATATTTTTAATGGAATGAAGATCTTCATTCCAGTTAGGTATGCCGTTTTTAAAAATAAAACAAAGAAAAGAATTAGTTTTGGAATATCTTATAAATATAATTTAAAAAGAATCACTTTTAGGTATAGATCAAAACTTCAGAAAGCTTATCAAAGTGATAAAATCTTTGATCCTTTAATTAGAAATAAACTAACAGCAGAATCCAAAATAAATAAGAAATTGAAATTATATTTTTCTCAAGAAATTTCGCATTTTATTTACCATCGTCAGTTTGAATATGATGAAAATAGATTCTCTGTAGGAGCTAGGATTAATTTAGGTAAGAAAAGAGAAACTAAAATTTTCTACACGCAAAAGATCGAAGGTTTAAGTAAAAAGAAACAAGATAAAACAAATGTATTTGGGTTATCGTATTCTTTTGATTGGTAATCAATAATTAAGATAAAGTTTAAAGATGGATACTTTTTCCTTAAAAACTTTTACATTGATGTGCTCTTTAAAAATATTTTAATTATATTTTATATTTATACCTAGACACTGAGAGAGCGTGATTAATGTTTTGATTTTTTACGGTGTTTTTAACTAAAATTAAACAATAATCAAAAATTTCAATATTATTTATATATTTTATG
>JAYPLH010000161.1:0-4604 GCA_038365355.1 Fidelibacterota bacterium | reverse complement strand
CGCAACAACTATCCAAACCCATTTAATCCTACTACCCTGATTAAGTACGACCTTCCAGAAGATGCAGCAGTAAGTATCATAATATTTGATGTTATGGGACGTAGTATAAGAAGTTTAATGAATGAAAGACAGTCTGCTGGGTATTATTCGATAGGTTGGGATGCAAAGAATGATTTGGGCGAAAGAGTTGCTGCAGGTATGTATATCTATGCCATCCAGGCAGGAATGTTTAAGGCTACCAAAAAGATGATATTATTAAAGTAATTCCTGATACAAGTATAATCTTTAATTCATAAATATTAGTTGATTAGTAATTTTATAAAAAAAATTTTCCTTATCCTAATAATTGGGATTCTAAAATCTCAACAAATTCCATATGGAATTCCTATGTACAATAAATTCAATTTGGAATCCATCTACGAATATCAAACATTTGTTCCCAGTAATTTTCCACAAGATTTAGCTGATAGCATCCAGCCGTTTTTTTATTTGGATCGTAAATATTATTTATTAAGGGTTAATTTTGAAAAAGAATTAGCTGTTAACTTTTTTTTAAACAAGTCAAAAATTTCTGATGGAATGGAACTCTTTTTCATAAATGAGACTATTGATGGTTATGTAGGACCCTATACTAAAAAAATTTTACAATCTTCTAACCTGTCTTCATCAGGACAAATTAGGTCTAATTCCATACTGGTAGAATTTTCTTTGCCAACTTCTGAATCTCCTAATATTCCTATTGATCAAATTATTGAGTATGATAAACCAAATAAGTTATCACGTGAAAATAATTCCAAAAGGAATATATACCGACAGCCTAATTTGAAAATTCTATTATTGGGATATTGGCCTCCATCCAATGAAGCAGTAAGACAATTCAGCAGAAATACGCTTTTAAATCCTGAAGGATGGATTGGAGAGAATTGGGAGGAGAGTGGTTATGATATTATTTCGTATTTTCCTTCATTTCTCCCACCTGACTGCATGAATTGTGGTCAAGGAAATGGTGATTTTGAAGTTGATTATCAAGATTTTTCTGATGACTGGTGGAATGTAATAGACACAATAAGTCCTGCCGCAATTATCACATTTAGTCGAGGTTTTATGGATAACAGTTGGGAATTGGAATGGCAATATTTTAATTCAATAAATTGGGTCCCTGATTTCACACCTCCTTATCAACCAACTCCTACACCTCCAGATTCTCTAATCCCATTCAATACTGCTAGGTATTCATCTTTACCTATGGATTCAATTGTTAACGCTATACAATACGCTAATCTAGGTCTTAACCCTTATATTGATTATACGAGTGGTGCAGGCAATTTTTTATCTGAATTTGCTGGCTATCATGGCGTTTGGTATAAGGCAATAATGGATTCTGCACATCTGCCATTATACTCCGCCGGACATGTTCATGTTGGAGGATTAATAGATTGGGAAACTGCTCAAGAAGCAGCAAAAGTAACCTTAAGAGAAGTAATTAAATATGTTGATCTATACCGGGAGTTACCTGGAGATATAAACGATGATGGAGTAATCTCAACTTTAGATATGATTATGATACTTTCTCATATCCTAAACTTTACTCAGTTATCTCAAGATCAATTTGAAAATGCTGACCTAAATTTTGATGAAGCTTTGGATATTTACGACTTGTTATTATTATCAAATACTATTCTAGAAAACTAAAGAAATCAAGCGACAAATCTGGTGAAGATATTGTCATTTAAATGATATTTGAAGCATTACAGTCTAGAGAGAATCCAGATATGTATATTTATATGGAAATTAATATCAAAAGGGAAGGGTAGGAATAAAACATAAAACGGGAATTTTGGTGAAAAAATAATAAATTAGAATGTTTCTACAATTCAACTATTTTCTAATTAAAGTTAACTTAAAAATAAATGATTAACCTTTTTTTAATGATCTTCTTAATTGTATTGAATGTAACTTCATCAATACACTCGCAGAATTTGATCTCATATAGAGGACTCTCTCTAGGCAATATAATAGCAGATGATCTAGACTTAATTTATGACCCCATCGAATTACAGTTTGTTGAGGGAGTAAGAGTCTATACAAATTTAAGTAATGCAACAAGTGGCGAGGAAAAATTATTTGGTAATTCTTCAGATGATCAATTTCTTTTTGGTATTTCAGCTGAAGGACCTTTTTTGAATTTTATTCATCATTCATTTTTAATTAAGTTTCAAAAATCTGAGATACCTAATCCTATTTCAATAGATTCTGATCTAGATGGATATAATGATTCTTATGGAACGGGTAGTCTTACAAATGAGTACAATGCTTTTTATGACTCAAATGGAGATGGAATATTTGATTTAAGACAAATAAATAGTCAAAATAAGTCAGATATTACAAAAAATGATGATTATTCTTTTATTTTGAATAATTCATTTGAACTTTGGTTTTTTTCAATGGGCGTTAAATTATCATTAGGTGATTTTGAAAATAGTGGAAATACATCCTCTGTACCGCTAGGTTCAGCGAATTCTATTTTATTAGGGGCAAATATGGGTGATCCCACATTTGAAAAATCTTTATCAAACTTTTTATTGGACATAGGAGAAAACAACTTTGTCCTCAACGAAAATGGAGATTTTCAGACAATAAACAAGTCTAATTTTTCAAGGATTGATGTGTCTGGAATGTTTGAAATTGGAGATTTTGAAATGAGAGGAGATGCAAGTTTTTCCTCTGATAAAAATGTATCTAAAATTAATAATATGTATTCAGGGCAATATGAATATTTTCAAAATGATTCTATTGATTATGAGGATTTTTATTCAGAGTCGGATAGTTATCTCAGTTTAATTGAGGAGGGTGGCAGTACTATCGGTTATGGTGGTTCATTAAAATATATCTTTAATTATCAAGACGAGAGAAAAAATGACGGATTTTGGAAAATAGGTTTTTCTATGGGATTGGGTACATTTGATTATGATGCATCAATACTATCGAACTACTTAAATAATGAATCTAGATATAACGTATCATTTTATGATGAAAACATTGAAGCTGAGACCGATAATAGTACCGAAATATCAGATAAAGGAACAAAAAGTATAACTTCATATGCTCTAAACTCAAGTTTGAATATCCCAATTAATGATGATGTTCACTTTGGAATCGGCGCTATTGTAAGTCATAATGAGACCAGCAGAATAACATTATACAATGAAGAGATTAATAATCTTTTGGTAAATGCATTTACAGACACTGCAATGGATAATTATACAATTACAGAAAATTATGCCTTAGTAGCTGATAGAAACCATGATGTATCAGAAACAAAATATTTTTTTCCAACTGGTTTAGAATATAGACTAGGACAACAAAACCAATTTTCATTAAGGGTTGGTTCCATTTTTCAATTGGCTTCGCTAGAAATAAAGGATACAAAAGAAATAAAAGAGTCAGACCCTTTTACTTGGGTAAAAGAGTATAGTGATGGAACACAAGAGCTATATATGGATGATGATATTTATGAATCAACAAGCGAAGTAAGTAAAACTACTATCAGTTCTACAGTCTTCACATATGGCTTTGGTTTTAATCCAATGAATAACCTTCAGATTGACTTGCTTGGTGTTTTTAACTCAGATGCGTCTGTTCTCGATACAGATTTTTATAAGAGTCTTCAAATATCTTTTACGTTAAAATTTGATTAAACATTTTCTAGATTCAAAATCGCAATTGAAAAGAAATCTTTAAGTATTTTGTTTAAAAATATAAGTTTTTGCTAAAAACTATTCATTTTTTTAATTGAAGCCAGATTACTTAAATCATTAAGTAAGAAAAAATAATGGAATTTGAGATCCGACCTTACCATAACACAGATTTAAGCTCAATCTATCGCATTTGCTTACTTACTGGGTTTAATGGTGAGGATGCTACTCCCTATTTCAATGACCCAGATTTAGTAGGACATTTGTTCGCAGCACCGTATGCGATTTTTGAACCTTCTCTTTGTTTTGTTTTGACCATTGATTCTAAACCTTGCGGGTATGTTCTAGGCACTAGTGATTCTAATTTGTTTAGTGATATATGTGAAAATAAATGGTTTCCTGAATTACGAAAACGTTATCTACTTCCAAACAAAGAGGAAGATACTCTAGAAAATAATTTTCTTCGATATCTACATAGTAAACAAACTCAATTTAAGTGGGCTGAAGATTATCCCGCTCATTTACATATCGACATTTTACCACTTGCACAGAAAAAAGGATATGGAAGTAAATTGATTACAGTCTTTATCAAACAATTAAATTATCTGAATGTTAAAGGAGTCCATTTGGTTGTGGGTAAAAAAAATCAAAATGCCATTGGTTTTTATAAGAAGGTAGGTTTTCAGCAATTAAAAGAACTGGAAGAATCAATTGTTTTTGGAAAGAAATTATAGTCTTTATTTTTTAACTATTAATCAGTCGGTAAGCGAATCTAATTAATGTAGGTATCAAAAAAATTCTGAAGTCTTTTTTTACCCAAGCTAATTCTATTTTAATATTAATTTAACTATTTTAAAATATAATACAATTACTAATAACGTTAAGAATAAATTTGGATGAGAAAAGAAT
>JAYPLH010000160.1:0-4665 GCA_038365355.1 Fidelibacterota bacterium | reverse complement strand
TTAAATATGTAAAGAAAATATTGTTTTATTTGTTTTATTTATGTTGATAAAAGCCTAGAAACATAATTATGAACTATGGTAAGCAGTTTAAAAAGGCTTGTAGACATCTAGGTATCAAGGGTAAAACCTTGCATTCATTGAGACATACTTATGCAGTTAGACGCTGAGCAATCACGGGAGACATCAAGATGGTATCTCAAGAGATTGGTCATAGTTCAGTAGTGATGACAGAGAAGTATGCTAAATGTAATCTTAGAAGATTGAAAGATGACTTCCCATCATTAGCAGATAGGATTGCTTTGAGACTTACTCCACCAATGGAAGATTCATACTTTACCAACCTATTAAAAAGCATCTAAAAAGGGCGAAAAATGGCAAGTAGGACACCATTTTGTAGGACACCTATAGTGATGCTCTATAATTATCATTCAGCAATGGTTTACTTTAATATTTTTTTAAATGAAGGTTTGAGAAAAAGATATTTGTTTAAATATAAATCATTTAAAGAATTATTAAACAGAAGAACTGAATTACAGAGTGAGAAGGATGACAACCTTCCAGTATTAACTCAAGCATTTTCAAAGAAAGAAGTAAGGCACATGTTTCAAAAATTTCAATCGGTAGAAATTGAAACACACTATATTACAAAGGGAATGTTTGCTCAAATGAGGCACTTACTGCCATTTATACCAACCAGTATTAAGTCGAGGCTACATAAATATTTTGGTTGGAATCATATAATAAAAGTAAAAAAATAATATTTAGCCTACTATCACATTAAGATTACTATTTTAAATAGTTGTTACCTAATAAATGTGAGTTCTTTTTATGGGTTGATGGGAAAATATGTTTATTTATTACACGCTATCATTTAATTGTTTATCAATCAAACAATTAACACTCAGTATCAATAATATATGGATATAGAAGCACTTTTATGGATGTCATTTATAATCATAATATGGACACGCTCTTTATGAGCACGCTACCTAAATCCAATTCATTAACTCAACGAAAGTAGGGGGGCATACCCCGTTTGATAGGGGGGTAGGTAAATGAATATAATACGTTCATACACTGTAGAACAATGTTCATAATAAGGCTTCTTTTAAAGTTTAAATTTTAATAGTTTTTTGTCTAAGAATTCATAATACAAAAAGAGGATATTTTTTGTTTAAAAAAATTGAAATATGGATATTATACATAGTTTTAGTAGGTGTATTTATATCGTATATAATTTTTGGTGCAATGGTTAGAAGAGAAGCTTTGGGAGGAGGTAATAGATATATACCTATTATTACACCAATTTCAAAATTAGCATTCTTCCTAGCTGAAATTCCAAATAATTTATTGAGCCTTTCCAATCCTAAAAATATTGATCCCCATATAATTTACCCAAATAAATACGATGGTTATAAAAAAGGTTTCGAAGGTAAAAAATTAGATTTTGAATCATATTTGTTGCTTTCAAGGTATGATGGGAATATTAAGGAGCATATTGTTGAATTAGTAAATTTACAGAGTTTTAAGATTGTACATGTTTGGAATCCTGATATAGATGTTAATTTTAATATTATAAATGAAAGTGTTAATTGGGGGAGTACCTTAGAAAGGCAAAATGATTATAAGTTTAGAATGGTGCATCCAATGTTATTAGAGGATGGTGCACTTTTGGTCAAAGGGCAAAACACACCACTTTATAAAATAGATTCAAATTCTAATGTAATTTGGTCAAACGACCATACAAAATACCATCATTCAATTGAAAAAGATGCCAATGGTGATTTTTGGGTTTGTAATAAATTTTATAATTCAAAAGTTAAAAAAGAATTGCTAGGCTCTAAATTTGATGATGATGGTGTTGCGCTAATTAGTAGAAATGGTGACTTGTTATGGCAAAAATCGATAACTGAAATATTTATGGAAAATGAAATGGGTTACTTGTTGTTCAGTTTAGAAAAAAGAACAAATGATCCTATCCACCTGAATGACATACAGCCGGTCATAAAATCTACAGATTATTGGGAAAAAGGAGATTTATTTTTGTCATTAAGAAATCAGTCAATGGTAATTTTGTATAGACCTTCTACAAATAAAATAATATGGAAGGGTACGGGGCCATTTCACTTGCAACATGATATAAATATAATTGATGACGAAAAGATATCTGTTTTTAATAACAACGCAAAACATTTTGCAAATGGTACTAGAGTTGACGAAAGTAATGAAATTATAATTTATGATTTTGCTACAGAAAGTTATTCGTATTACTTAAAAGATAAATTAAAAAGGAATAATATAAAAACTGCATGGCAAGGTAGAGGGGAAATACTACCTAATGGGGATTTATTAATTGAAGAAACTAATCATGGACGGCAAATATATTTTAAATCAGATGGATCAGTTATTTGGTCCTATCAAAACATAGCAGAAAATAATCAGAATTATATAGTTAATTGGTCAAGAATTATCTATAAGACAGAAGAGATTAAAAATATACAAAGATTTTTAAAAAATAAAGTTGAGGAAATAAAAAGTGATTAAAATTTTTATTACAACTATTTTACTAATAGTTACTAATCCAATTTATGCTTATATCGGCCCCGGAACGAGTACAGGTCTAATAGCAACTATTCTTGGAATCATTGGTTCAATATTCTTAGCAATATTCGGCATACTTTATTACCCCATTAAAAGATTTCTAAAAAATCGTAAAAAGAAATAATTATTATTAATTTGATGCTGAACCATATTTTATTAATAATATGTTGTATAGTGTCAGTTGAATTATTTGCTCGGTCAAACGTTAAATTAATTTTTTCTTCATTAGTAGCTGTATTTGAAAAAGCTCTTAAAATTATAAAATCAGATAACATAAGTGATTGTTGGAAGGAAAAGATAATTCCAATTTATGCCATATCTATGTTCAAGGATTCAATAAAATCATTTTTCATTCTTGTTTTAATTTTTATTATCTTTTTACTACCGAGTTTCTTATTTGATAGTTTCTTGGATTTTTCTATATCAATAATTGGAATTATAGAATCAATTATTTTTTGTATAGTTTATTTTAAAGTAAGGAAAATTGTTTTTTGAATAGGTACTCTTCCTCTCAAAAGTTGCTACACAAAATTGCTTTATCTTCTCCTCTTTTAAGAGAAGTTTTTTTTGATTTAGAGAAGTCTTTTTTTTTAAATCAAGATTTTGAAATTGATAATAGATATGTATTTATTTCAGGTATGGCAAGGTCAGGTACAACAATTTTATTAAATGCTATCTATGAGACTAATGAGTTTGCTTCTTTGACATATCAAGATATGCCTTTTGTTCTTTCGCCAAATCTATGGTCAAAAATTAATAAAAATAGTAGTGCATTAGAAAAACAAGAAAGGGCTCACAATGATGGAATAAAAATAGACACAAATTCTCCTGAAGCTTTTGAAGAAGTATTTTGGAAAACTTTTGATGATTCCGAATCCGATAGCTACAAGGAGTTTGCGTATTTGATTCAATTATTATGCTTGAAATACAATAAAAATCGCTACTTAAGTAAAAATAATCAAAATATAAAAAGGATCAATTATCTAATAAACAACTATCCTAATTCAAAAATAATCGTTCCATTTAGAGAGCCATTACAGCATTCATTTAGCTTATTTACTCAGCACAAAAAATTTATCTCTTTTCAAAAAAATGATAAGTTTATAAAAAAGTATATGTCGTTGATTGGTCATAGCGAGTTTGGTCTAGATTATATTCCGCAATTTGATAAAAATCTAAAGTATTCTGACTCCCTTAATATTAACCATTGGCTTGAGCAATGGTATTTGACTTATAATATGTTAAGTCAATTTTTAAATAGTCCTGAAGTCTTTTTTGTTTGCTATGAGGAATTATGTAAAAACAATTCTATCTATAAATCAATAATAGATTTTATAGAAATTAATTTAATCCAAGAATTTGAGTTTAAACTATCCTCAAAAGAAATTAATTTTGAATATGATTCGGAATTATACAATAAATGTATAAGCACCTATAAAAACCTAATGGCACAAAAATAATTTTACTCCCCCATATAGATGAGTATGGTCAAAAGCCAAGACACATTATTAATAGATATGGAAAAGAGTTTAAGAAAGCTTGTAGGCAATTAAGTATCAAAGGAAAGACCCTACACAATCTTAGAGATACATATGCAGTAAGACGCTGGGCAATTACGGGAGACATTAAGATGGTAGCTGATGAGATTGGACACGCCTCTGTAGTGATGACAGAGAAGTATGCTAAATGTAATCTTAGAAGACTTCAAGATGACTTCCCATCATTATCAGATAGGATTGCTTTAAGATTAACTCCACCAATGGAAGATTCTTACTTTACCAACCTATTGCAAAGCATCTAAAAAGGGCGAAAAATGGCAATATGGATACACTTTGTATGGATACAGATGATAGTAGTGATGCCTAAGTGTTGTAATATATAGACTTAGAGAGACACGGAACTGCCCTTACAAGGCAGATGTCGGGAGTTCGAATCTCTCAACGCCCACTTCTCAGAAACCCTTGTTTATTGACGGGGGTTTTTGTTTTTAAACAAGTCTGTCAAAGTTGTCATTCCTTATCATTGTATGACATTAATAATCACAAAGAGGATACCATTACGGAG
>JAYPLH010000159.1:0-4696 GCA_038365355.1 Fidelibacterota bacterium | reverse complement strand
ATTGGGGCAATTACTAATCCTAGTTATGATGACCATAAAAGAGAAGTAACTCAAGCAATTATCCCAGAAACAGAAATTGATGCTAATGACCCATGGGGAACGCTTGGTCAGTCGCTCGGCACAAGGATGGCAGGTGGATTGCTCGATAAATATTTTAGTGTTAATAACTACGTAGTTCTATCCATAGGCATTATTAAATATCAAGGTAATAAAAAGACCGCTAGTATTGGTTTTTTAGGTAATGTTATAGCATTTGATTCAAATGATGCTATTCATAAAAATAGCAGTCAAAGTAAAAGAAAGACCTCATATGAACAAGGCTTTGAGCTGAACGATAATTATAAAGATCAAATCCCTGCTATTGATTACGCACAGGAAGCAGCTGAAAGACAGAGAAAAGAGCAAGAAAAAATAAAAAAAGAAGCTATGCAAAGAGATTTTAATGAAAAATCTGAGCAAGTACTGATATTTGAATCGGACAGATTTAAAGTCAGTTGCGAACAAAATTATATTGATGGAGAGCTAGTTGCAGTTTTAAAATTAGAAAATCTTACTTTTGTAAGCTATAGATCAGTTTGGTTTGAGCTTAAAGCAAAAAATAAAGAAACTAAAAAGCAGTACAAAAAAAGAATAAGATTCCCAAGTGTACCTAAACTTAAAACAAAGAAAATAGAAGTCTACATCTATGAAGAAATCGTTGATATTGATTTAGAATTCTCTAAAACTACATAATGAAAAAATATCTATTCATTGTTTTATTGGTTGGGGTTTGGAGCTGCGGTGATAAGCCTGTTGATTTTTCAACTCTTATAGTTAAGGATGGTTTAGTGTATAAATCTGATAATTCTAAATTATTTGATGGAAAGGTCTACAAGAAATATTCAAATAATAGTTTAAAATTCGAGGGTAATTATATAGAAGGTAAAAAAAATGGGTTGTGGTTTTATTGGTATAATGATGGGTCTAAAAAGTTAGAGGGTAATTATATAGATAATAGTTTTGATGGTGTTTGGAAATACTGGTATGAAGACTCTACTAGATACTATGAAGGCAAGGTTGTTGATTATGATTTAGATATATTTCCAATAAGCACAAAAGAAAATAACTTTTTACTTTGGGACGACGATGATAGCGAAAATATAATTATAAAGTTTCATGGATCTTTTGGTGATGGAATGAAGACTTTTTGGGATAGTGAGGGTAATCTTTTAATTGAAGGAAAAGCTGAAGGTCATTTACTTTATCCAGAGCTAGGAAAAATATCTAAAACATATTTAGAAGCTGAAATGAGTTTGGCGATTGCAAAATTATTGCAATTTATAACTGCTAATATACCAGAGAGTGAATATTTTGAGATTGAGCGAAAGTTCACTGAATTTTCAAATCTTAACTTTGATAATTTAAGTTTTAAAAATATAAATGCTTTTATTGAAAAAATACTTCAAAAAACTAATGATGAAAATGTTATTTCTTTTGTACGATCAAAACTAGTTGAGATCTATTCTTACAGTGTCCACTATAATGGTGGATCATTAAAAGCCTATAAAAAAGTTGATGATTGGAAAATCTATGATAAAAACGGTTCAGTTGCTGAATTGCTGTCATTCAATTCAGCGCTGTCAAATTATAGTCAATCTGTACTAAACAAGATTAATTCAAAATTTACTATAAAAGCTTTCTTCTCTGAAAATCTCCCCGGTCAACTAGCATCTGTGAAAATGAATCTTAAGGATTTATTAGATGAATATCAAAGTACATCAAATAAAATAAATTATAATTTTTTTAATCCACAAATAGATGGAAATGCAGAAAAAGATGCTAACGATAACGATTTAAGACCTGTTAAAATGCAAGTAGTAGAGGGTGAGGATTTAAAAATATCTAAAGTTTTTTTAGGATTAGTTTTTGAATATAAAGGCGAAAAGGAAATTATCCCAGTAGTTCAATCTAAAGAAGGTCTTGAATATTTAATAACATCAAAAATAAATACATTGGTAGGCGGTGATAAAAAAAATATTGGTATTGTCGATCTAGGTTCTAATGATGGCTCAAATATGAATAATATTAAAAAACAACTCAAATTACATTATGAAGTAAAAGATATAGATTTAACTAAGACTAGCAGCATAAACAGCAGCCTTGATTTATTATTGATTAGTGGAGCAAATGATTCAGTTGATGCAAATGTTTTAATGAATTTGAAAAAATATATTAAATCAGGTAACGGTATATTTATTGCCCAAAGTGGTGTTAACACAAATATGCAGACACAGCAAGCTGTCAAATTAGAATCTAATATACTTTCATTCTTACAATCATATGGGTTTAGAGTAAATCAAAATCTTGTTCTTGATAAATCATGCAATAGGGTACAAGTGCAACAACAAATGGGCTTTACACGCATGAATGTTCCTATGGATTATCCTTTTTTACCCATTATTAAAAATTTTAATAAAACAGAATTAGTAGCAAGTGGAATTGAACAGATTCATTTATTCTTTCCCAGTCAAATAGATTTATTAGATAAACCTCATAACTCATTATTGAGTTTTACCGTTGCTCCATTATTTACAACCTCAGATTCTTCAAACGTAATGTTTGAACCATTTTTGTTTAGCCCTGACCCTAAAGTGAATTCAATTTTTGGTAAATTGGATCAAGATGGAAAGATTGTAGCTGCAATCTCCAGAGTCGATGACAATAGCGAGATAATATTAGTATCTGACTCAAAATTCTTTACTGACGACGGAGGTATGTCAGTACCGGAAAATATGCTTTTTACAATGAATGCAACAGATTACTTAATTGGTAAAAAAGATTTGTTGATTTTAAGAAATGAGATATTTGAAAACTCTACAATGGGCTTGGAACTAGGAGATAGTATTCATGATTTTCTACCATCTTTTT
This sequence comes from Fidelibacterota bacterium, assembly GCA_038365355.1. Lineage (GTDB taxonomy): Bacteria > Fidelibacterota > Marinisomatia > Marinisomatales > UBA1611. The sequence continues at coordinate 1,789 of JAYPLH010000159.1, read as the reverse complement.
ATGGTTATATAGATCTTTCAAATCGGAATTCAGAAAAGTTAAATAACTCTAGTAATACTAGCTATAATGATGAAAATCTAGAAGACAAGCTAAAGAAATTAAAATCACTTTTAGATCAAGGTCTTATTTCAAAAGATCAATACAAAGAAAAATCAGATAAACTTCTGGGATTGTAGGTAAACCATGTGCGTTCCAGTAATGATAAAACTAAAAAAAATGATTTTTTTTGTTGTAGCTATACCAGATCTAACAACTTCAGGAAAAGTATTAATAATAGAAGTTTCAAAGCTTTCTTAATAAAAATATTAGATGGGTGAAGTATTTAAAATATTATTTTTTTTTATTGGAATATTACTATTATTCATCACTCCTCTAGCTATTTTTGTTGATAAAGTAAAGTACAAAGAAAATGAAGACTCAAGTAGTAATAATAAACAAAGTAATCACTCAGATAATCAACATTCTGAAAAAGCTAGACAAAATGAAAAGAGGAACAGGGATGAGAAATTTTATGGAAACATCTTAGGGTTAAAAGGGAAAGTAAAAAAAACTGACATTCATAAAGCATATAGACAAAAAATGAAAGAATATCACCCAGATAAAATTTCAAGCATGGCAAAAGAGCTTCAGCAGTTAGCTTTGAAAAGAACAAAAGAAATCAATGAAGCATATGAATATTTTAAGACAAAGTATGGAGAATAAATGAAAAACATATTTAGTCATTATCTTTTCATCGTTTTATTGGTTTAGGTTTACTATGGGTGATTTAATAATGGGTGATTGTAAATGTGGATATGAAGTTCGTGATATTTATCTTGGTGTTGGAAAGATGGGAGGGGAGGCGTATGCAGTTTGTTATTGTGATGAATGTGAGGATGTACAACAAATACCTCAATATGAATCTCCAAAGATATGTGATAAATGTAAAAAACACCTAACACCTTATATTAAGATAACTGGTGAGGATGCTGATGAAAAAATTGATTATACAAGAGGAGATAGTGACGGAACATATTACCATTGTCCAAAATGTAAAACTAACCAACTAATGTTTCATTGCGTTGGCATCTGGGACTAGTCGTTAAAATTTCAATATTTTATACTTTTATTTTTGCACAAGACTTTCTCTATATAATTAAATTTGTAAATGTATCCAAAATATAACTAAACCAGTCATCAGCCCATTCAAAGCCAAGTGCGCCCAAAATAAGTAGTGGGAGCATAACGGTTAACACAAATGCAAAATATGGTATTAATAAGTAGATAAACAATTGATAAATAGAGTGGCAAAGTCGAACGATGGGTAGAATAATTATCATAGATAATATTTTTCTTACAATATTTCTAAAAACATTTAAAAACCCGCTTTTTGCAGAATAATCGAGTAATGCTAAACTCGCCAAAAAGAGGAATACATAAATGATTAGGTTTGGTTCTTCTTCTAAAAAAGTTTCTAATGCTACCATAGGAGAAAATATAATAGTCATACCAATCATGAATAATAGTATAGAATCAATAAAATCAATTAATACTAGTTTTGTTTTATCTAATCTATCTGTAGCAGGTAAAAATATTTCACTAAAAATTTCGTTTATTATTCCTCTTTTTTTATCCATATAATAATTTAACAAATATCATAATTAGGTAGTTTATCAAAAATTAAATTCTATCTTGGTTATTTAAAATAGTGACTTTAAAATATGTCATCATCAGGAGCGATTTCTAAATAGAAATCCACCAACCGAGCTTAAAAGCTACGGTGGTTAGTTCCATTAAACGGAGGATGTGC
>JAYPLH010000158.1:0-4700 GCA_038365355.1 Fidelibacterota bacterium | reverse complement strand
CAAGATGGGTTTTTGATATTATGTCTTACTGATAACCTGTCTTATGGATATTCTGGCGGCGAGTTGTCAGTCTCAGAAAGTTTTTTTAATGAAAAAAAAATTGGTTTAAAAATTTCACCAAATCCTTTTAATTCTTCGTTTACAGTTATAGCACCTAAAAATTTAGAGAACAAAATTTCTGAAATAGTTTTTTATAATATTAAAGGTGACGAGGTCCTACGCAATAAGGGTAATCTAAATGGTAAAACACATATAAATTTTTCTAAAGCAAATTTATCAACGGGATTGTATTTCATAAAAATCATATTAGGACACGATGAATACTATTCCAAAATTACTTATTTAAGATAGGTTATCTTTTTTACTAATTCTGAATTAATATTTTTTATTTTTAGTAAATAAATTCCTGAACTAACTTTTTTATAATCTTGAGAGGATTTTAGATTCCAATTCAATTTATTTAATCCTTTAGTAGCAATAAGGTTTTTCTCGAACACTTTATTTCCAAGCAAATTGTAAATTGTTATTTTTGTTTTGCTCGCGAATGAGCTTTCCCATTGAATATTTAAGTTTGAATTCAAAGGGTTTGGATAGCATAGCAAGTTAAAGTTGGTAGGGATCGAAGATATATCCATTTCGTTGAATATAATATTTTTGAAATCAAAACCCCCATTAATTGCTTCAATTTTTAAAGTAATTTCATCTTTAATTGAAATGTTTCCGATACTAACTATACGCCAACCATCACCCAAACCTATTGTGTTTGGAATATTTATAGGACCTAATGTATCTCCGAATTCGGTTGTGGCTATAATTCTTCCATTGGTGTTATATGATGATACTTCCAAGAATACTTTATAATTATTAGGTTCTGCGGACAAAATCGAATATTTCATCCATTCTCCATTTTCTATCCATCCAACATGGTAATTACCTGTTCCACCTGTACTAAAGCCTATATCAACCCCATCATTTCTGAAAGACCAGCCGTTATTCCATGATTTTGTTTGGGGCGAAAATTTATTGGGGTCTTCTGATTGATTATCAAAATATGCTACGTTATTATTTCCTGTATCATAATTGACCGCAGGTAATAACCCTGGTGCAATAAAGTTTGAAAATGATTTATTTGCCGAGTTGTAGTTGGTATCGGATAATGCTCTGGTTAGTCCAATGTTTACTTTGCAAGAATCAAAGTGAAGGTTTCTTGCCATTGACATTAATCCAGCAAAAGCTTCTGCGGTGTCTGGTCTTGCAGCAGTACCTCCCCAATAGTTAATTAATTTTTGATAATCATCTGTTATTTTATAGCTAAATAAACTAGAAATTCTTTCAACACTTTTAAAATTCCACCAGCTCCATCCTATCTCATTTCTGTTAAAAAAATCTTTAATTCCATTACCCCAATAATTAGAATTTTCACCAAATTCTCCTACCCAAAGTGGTACATTGTATTGTAAAGCAATTCCATTTCTATATTGATTATACATAGTTAAAGTGTCTTCAATTCCGCCGATGTAATGATGAAAACTGTAAACCATGTTTAGATCAAAAGGAGGCAATAAACCGGTATGATCATTGCCATACCAATTCCCTTCAATGAAAACCATGTGTTTTTGGTCTACAGTTCTAATAGAATCAATAGTCTGTTCATATATATTTCTAAGAGTATTAGCTACGCCAGCTCTTGCTGGTTCATTTAATAGGTCGTAGCCCGCAATTACAGCTTCATCTTTGTAATAATTTGCAATGTATTTCCAGGTAGAGGCTAGCCATCTTTGGTTAGTATAATTAGTAAAAAGTTCAGAATCTCCATTTATTTCAGAATCTGAAAAATCATTTGTGTTTTGAGCACCAGGAGCTGCATGCATATCAAGAATGAGATAAATATTATGTCTATTCCCCCAAGTTATAAGTGAGTCTAATAACTCAAAACCTTTCGTACTAAACTCTAAAAAGCCAGGCGAAAAATCTCTATAATGAAGTGGAATTCGTAATGCGTTAAAATTATTGTCTGAAATATATTTAACATCCTTTTCCGTAATATAATTTTTTCTATACAGATCGAAAAATTGATTTTTCTTTTCTTCACCAACTAAGTAATTAATTGAATTTTCCATTCTAGAGGTTGAAGCGTGTTCAATATAGCAGTTCCACATATATCCTTCTAGAACAACCCACCCTCCTAGGCCAAACCCTTTCAAGAGTATTTTTTTATTATTCTCGTCAACTATTGTATCGCCACTGGTTTTCAAGAAATCAATTGCTGATAGTTTGTGAACTATTAGCAGAAGTATTAAAAGTTTTTTCATGACAGCGCTGTTAGCTAGTTACCTAAGTGTTAAATTTTTGGGTGATATATATTGTATTTATAAAGTACAAATAGACAATTAAATTAATTAAAACGTTAATTATAAAGAATAGAAGCTTATGAGCTTGATTTTTAAATTTTTAAAAGAGAAATATAAATTAATATGAATAAAATTTTAAATAGAACATTCAATACTACAGCCTTCGTATTATTCATTTCATTATTTAGCTGCTCAAATAGTGATCATAAATATATAAGTGAATTAATTAAAGAGATGACATTAGAAGAAAAAATAGGGCAAATGACTCAAGTTGATTATCGATACCTTAAGGATAAGTCTGATATAACAAAGTATTTTCTTGGTTCTATACTAAGCGGAGGTGGTTCTACGCCACCTACAAACCAACCTTCTTCTTGGGTAGATCTTTATAACGGTTTTCAAAAAGAAGCGCTTAAAACAAGGCTCAAAATTCCTTTAATATATGGTATTGATGCAGTTCATGGACATAATAATGTTTTTGGAGCTACAATGTTCCCTCATAATATTGGCCTAGGCTGTGCTAATGATAAACTGCTTGTACAAAAAATTGCTGCTGCAACTGCAGCTGAAGTTAAAGCAACTGGTTTAGATTGGACGTTTGCGCCTTGTGTAGCAGTAGCTCAAGATGAAAGGTGGGGTAGAACATATGAGAGTTTTTCTGAGGACTCTGATATAGTAACTAAACTTGGAGTGGCATCAACAATTGGATATCAAGGTAGAACTTTGAACAAAAATTCTTTATTAGCTTGTGCAAAACATTTTGTTGGAGATGGTAATACTGTATTTGGAACGGGTACAAATTGGTATAAAATTGATCGAGGTGATGTTATTTTAGAAGAAGAAGAACTAAGGAGTAAGTATATAAAGCCATTTAAAGAATCTATCAAAGCAGGAGTAGGAAGCATAATGATCTCCTATAATAGTTGGAAAGGGAAGAAGCTACATGGCCATAAATATCTAATCAACGATGTACTTAGAAAAGAATTAAAATTTGACGGCATCATTATTTCAGACTGGGCAGGTATAAATGAAATAGATAAAGATTATAAGACTTGCATCATTCAATCTATTAATGCTGGTATTGATATGAATATGGTCCCCGGGAGCCTTAACCCAGATGATAATTCCTACGATGATTTCATTAGATTGGCGATTGAAGCTGTTAAAGAAGGTGCCATTCCAATAGAAAGAATCGATGATGCTGTACATAGAATCTTAAAAGTGAAAAAACAAATTGGTCTTTTTGATACTCCTATTAAAAATCCATCTAACAAAAATATTCTTGGATCTAAAAGACATAGAGACCTAGCCAGGGAAAGCGTTCGCAAATCTTTAGTGCTTTTAAAAAATGAAAATAAAATATTGCCCTTAAAAAAAGTTGGCAAAAAAATTACTTTAGTTGGTGATCATGCAGATAACATAGGTTTTCAATGCGGTGGATGGACAATTCATTGGCAAGGTGGTTCTGGCAACATAACACCCGGCACTACAATTTTAGATGCATTTAAATCTGCTGTTAGCGATTCTAATAACATACGTTATTCAAAGAATGCTGATAATTTATTAGGATCTGATATTATTGTAGTAGCGATAGGTGAAGAACCATATACTGAAGGAGTAGGAGACAGAGATTCTCTGTTATTACCTAAAAAAGACAAGGAATTATTAGAAAAAGTTAAGCGTTCAAAAATACCATATGTCGTTATTTTAATATCTGGACGCCCAATGATTATTAATAAAGAATTAGATAACAGTCATGCGTTTATCGCTGCTTGGCTTCCAGGTACAGAGGGGGAGGGTATTTCAGATGTTCTTTTTGGAGATTTTGATTTTACTGGTAAGCTATCTATGACATGGCCTAGATCAATGAAGCAAATACCTATTAATTATGGAGACAGTAGTTATGATCCACTATTTAATTTTGGGTTTGGTTTGTCGTATGAATAGGTAACTATTTTAAATGTGTCAAAAGCTAGTTTTCTCATTTTTCATTGTATCATTCGCTTTATCTCAAAACGTACAATTGAATGAAATAGTATCATCAAATCAAAGTAGTTATTATGATGAAGATGGTGACACTCCAGATTGGATTGAACTATATAATCCTACAGCTAGTAACATTTCTTTAAATGGATGGGGTTTATCGGATGACTTGGAAGATCTATATAAATGGCAAATACCTAATGTAGTGTTGGAGCCAGAAAGCTTTTTATTAATTATGGCTTCAGATAAAGACCGAAGTGATATGATATCTGGATGGGAAACTGTTATTGACGTGGGTGATCCATGGTACTATTTTGTTCCGACTCAAGAACTTCCCTCAAATTGGAACCAACCTGGCTTCAATGC
>JAYPLH010000157.1:0-4711 GCA_038365355.1 Fidelibacterota bacterium | reverse complement strand
CAATGATTTTATTATCTTTTTTTGGTCTTTCAGTATTAGTTGTTAGAATTTCTCGTTTTATTATTTTTAGTAAATCTGGACAAGCAGGCTGGAAAGCGCTAATACCATTTTTTAATTTATTTATTTTTACAAAGATTGTATCTAAGCCCGCGTGGTGGTTAGTTATTTACCTTTTGTTTCCAATTGGATTTATCTTATCTTCTCTCCAAATTTCAAAATTATTTAATAAAAAAATAATTTTTGCCGTTGGTTTAATATTATTGCCAATAATTTTTTATCCTTTGCTAGTATTTGGAAAATCGTCCTTAAATACAACTTGATCATAATTTTTAAAATTTTGGAGATATATGACTTCCTTTGAAAAGAAACGAATTTTAGTTACGGGTGGAGCTGGATTTCTAGGATCGCATTTATGTGAAAGGCTTGTTCAGGAAGGAAATGAAGTAATTTGTTTGGACAACTATTACACTGGCTCCAAGAACAATATTTCTCACTTAAGGAGAAGTGAAAACTTTGAACTATTACGCCATGATATTTGTTTCCCACTATATGTAGAGGTTGATGAAATTTATAATTTGGCATGTCCTGCATCTCCAATTCATTATCAATACGATCCTGTACAAACAACAAAAACTTCAGTTCATGGATCTATTAATATGCTTGGTTTAGCAAAAAGGCAGAATGCGAAAATTTTTCAAGCTTCAACATCTGAAGTTTACGGTGATCCAGAGATACATCCTCAAAATGAATCTTATTGGGGACGAGTAAATCCAATCGGTCCTAGGTCATGTTATGACGAAGGAAAAAGATGCGCAGAAACCCTATTTTTTGATTATTATAGGCAACATAAGCTGAAAATTAAAATTGCTAGAATATTTAACACTTATGGACCAAGGATGCATCCTAATGATGGTCGTGTAGTTAGTAATTTTATTATTCAAGCTTTAAAAAATAAAGACATAACAATTTATGGAGATGGGAAACAGACTCGAAGCTTTTGTTTTGTTGATGACTTAATTGGGGCAATGCTATTAATTATGGATACTGACGATGATTTCACCGGTCCAATGAATATTGGTAATCCCGATGAATTCACAATCCAAGAAATAGCAGAGAAAATTGTTAAGCTCACTAATTCAAGTTCGCAAATAGTGTTTAAACCCTTACCTGAAGACGATCCGAAGCAACGAAAACCAGATATTTCTATTGCAAAAGAAAAAATTAGTTGGGAGCCAAAAATCGATCTCACTAAGGGATTAAAACAAACAATTAATTACTTTGAAAATATTTTATAGTTTTAATAATCTGTGGTTGTAGTTGATAAAATACAAGAAGTTTCACCAAAAATTTTAGTAATTGGTGATATTATGTTAGACCGATTTATTTTTGGTAATGTTCATCGTATATCTCCGGAGGCACCTGTACCTGTTGTGCATTCTGTTAAAGAAAAATACAGTCTTGGAGGATGTGGGAATGTATTAAGAAACCTGATGAACCTAGGAGCTCTGGCTTCTATTATAGGTTTTATTGGAAAAGACCAAGCTGGTGAGAAAATTAAACAGCACTTAAAAAAAAAGGGTATTTCAACTAAACATATAATTGAATCTGAATCTAACCGAACTACTGAAAAAATGAGAATTGTTGCAGAAGGCCAGCAAGTTGTTCGAGTGGATTGGGATGCAGGTAGCTTAACTGATCAAAACTTAAATCAAATATGGCAAAAAGTTTCTGAAAAAATAGCTGGGGTTGATGGAGTTGTGATAAGCGATTATAATAAAGGGGTTTGTTCTGAATTCTTGATAAAGGAGACTATTAATAAAGCAAAAGAACTACACATACCGATCTTTGTTGATCCTAAAGGTAAAAAATGGGACAAATATTATGGTGCTACTGTAATTACTCCTAACCTTAAAGAAGCTGAAGATGCTTTAGGAAAGTTGTTGAAGAATGATGGTGATGTTGAAAGAGCTGGAATGGAAATTTGTAATGATCTAAGCTTAGATGCATGTCTCATAACTAGAGGAGCAAATGGAATGTCGTATATAGGAAAAGATGTAAGGTTTCACGTAAGTTCTGAAGCTAAAGAAATTTATGATGTTAGCGGTGCTGGTGATACGGTAATTGCATCTTTTGCTGCAGGAACATTGGCAGGATATGATTCTGAATCAGTAACCAGATTCGCAAATAAAGCAGCGGGTATTGTTGTTGGCCATATTGGTACTACAGCAATTCGGGTATCTGAATTATTAGAAAGGGGAAAATAGTAAAAGATAAAACTATTTTTAATGTTATTTAGATATAAGATTTGATTAAAACTCCTGACAGAATCGTTATTACAAAAAGATAGTAATATTGTAATTAATATTAGTTAAAATAAAAAAAAAGAAAGTCATAATGCTATTATTGAAATAATAAATAGATTTCAGATTTATAATAAAACATTCTTATTAATTTATTGTAAAAAGAATAATTTAACTCTTAGTAAATATTGATAAAATGGATAGTACTTTGATGAAAGGAATTATTTTAGCAGGCGGAAGTGGAACGCGGCTTTATTCGGTACCTATTGGTGTGAGTAAGCAGTTATTGCCTATCTACGATAAACCTATGATTTATAATGCTCTTTCAATGTTGATGCTGTTTGGAATAAAAGAAATTTTAATTATCTCGACACCCCAGGATATACAACATTATAAAAATTTCTTATTAATTGGATTCTCAGATATTCTGATTTAAATATTATTATTATATCTGGATGAAAAATTTATAATTCAATTAAATGAAATGGAAAAAAGAAGTCAAATAAGTGAATAAAATTGCTTTGATAACAGGGGTTACAGGGCAAGATGGATCTTATCTTGCAGAAATTCTATTAAAAAAAGGATACGTGGTCCATGGGGTTATAAGGCGCAGTAGTAGTTTTAATACTGGAAGGATTGATCATATAATTAATAATAAACTATACAAAGATACTTTTTTTTTCCATCATGGAGACGTTACAGATTCAAGTAATATACATAAATTACTTCATCAAATAGCACCAAACGAAATTTATAACTTGGCAGCTCAAAGTCATGTTCATGTATCATTTAATGTCCCAGATTATACTGCTCAAGTAGATGCGTTAGGTACTCTGAGGTTTTTAGATGCAATTAAAGAGATTGGTCTTGATACGAAATTCTATCAAGCATCTACAAGTGAGCTTTTTGGAAAAGTTCAAGAAGTTCCACAGAATGAAAAAACTCCCTTCTACCCTAGGTCCCCGTATGGTGTCGCAAAATTATATGCATATTGGATAATTATAAATTATAGAGAAGCATATAATTTATTTGCTTGTAATGGAATCCTTTTTAATCATGAATCTCCTAGAAGAGGAAAGACTTTTGTAACTAGAAAGATTACTTTGGCTGCTTGTATGATTAAGCAAGGATTGCTTGATTGTTTATACATTGGAAACCTAAAAGCAAAAAGAGATTGGGGCTATGCTCCTGAGTATTGTGAAGGAATGTGGAAAATATTACAACAAAGTGTTCCAGAAGACTTTGTTCTTGCCACAGGCAAGACTCATTCTGTAAAAGAATTTATTGAATTAGCATTTCAAGAATTAGATATAAGCATAGAGTGGTTTGGTAAAAATGAGAAGGAGATTGGCAAAGAAGCAAAAACAGGGAAGATAATTGTTCAAGTTAATCCTAGTTACTATCGACCTGCCGAAGTTGATATGTTAATAGGAGACCCTTCTAAAGCAAATAAAAGCTTAGGGTGGAAATCAAAAACTAGTATTGAAAAATTGGTTAAAATCATGGTTCGATCTGATATGCAAAAAATTAGAAATAGAGGTTGAATATAAACAAAAGAAGTAAAGTGTTTGTTGCAGGTCATAACGGTCTTGTAGGTTCATCTATTGTTAAATGTTTAGTTAAAAATGGTTATCAAAACATTATAAAAAAAGACAAACTAGAATTGGATTTGTGTGATCAAAAAAGAACGAGGTTGTTTTTTAAAAAAGAAAAGCCGGACGTTGTGATTTGTGCGGCAGCAAAAGTAGGTGGTATTTATGCAAATCATATTTACCCAGGGCAGTTTTTATTTGAAAATTTATCGATACAAAATAATTTGATACATTTTTCCCATGAGTATGAAGTGAAATATTTATTATTCCTAGGATCAGCATGTATTTACCCTAAATATGCGGACCAGCCGATTAAAGAAGGTTCAATATTATCTGGACCTTTAGAACCAACAAATGAGCCTTATGCCTTGGCAAAAATAGCAGGTATAAAACTATGTGAAACTTATCATAAACAGTATTCTGATAACTTTATATCTGTTATGCCAAACAATCTTTATGGTCCTAATGATAATTTTCATCCTGATACTTCCCATGTCATCCCAGCATTAATTCAAAAATTCCACAATGCAAAAGTCACTTTAAGTAAAAATGTTGAAATTTGGGGGACTGGTAATCCTCTTAGAGAATTTCTACATGTTGACGATCTTTCTGAAGCAATTTTATTTATACTAAATAATGTAAGCGCTAAAGAAATTTATAATAAAGGTATTTCCCATATTAATATTGGATCAGGTGAAGAGCTCTCTATTCATGAATTAGCATTGATGATTAAGAAAATTGTTGGGTTTGAAGGAAAAATTAAGTTTGATCATTCAAAGCCAGATGGGACTCCAAGAAAATTATTAGATACTTCAATTA
>JAYPLH010000156.1:0-4741 GCA_038365355.1 Fidelibacterota bacterium | reverse complement strand
TATTTCCATTCCAAATGATAATCAGGTGTATTCCATTGGCTATTTTTCATTAAATGATGGAATTGAAACTAAAATTTTAGCATACTATGGAAATGCAGTAGATACAATTGGTGTAGAATTTTATAATCAATCAATAAAAATTGATACGTTGATAATAAATTAAAATCGTACTAGAACGATTCTTCTATTTAAGCAGTAATGCTTTTTTAGTTTCAATTATTGTTGGAGTTTGTATTTTGACAAAATACATACCAGATGGAAATGCTGATGCATCCCACATAGCTTTATGAAAACCTGATGCCATATGTTTGTTATTTATCAATGTTGACACTTTCTCTCCTAACATATTATAGACTAATACAGAAACTATAGACTCAAATGGTAAAGAGTATGAAATAGTCAAAAATGGATTGAATGGATTAGGATATAAACTATGAATATTGGGCCTATTTGGAAGTGAAATTGGCTCAGCTTTAAAAAATTGCTCTTTAAAATTAGATTTAATTTCAGCCCCTTGTTCTGATGAGATGACAATATTATCAACATTTAAGATTTTTTCTGCAGGAATATCAAAATTAAAATATAAAATAGAATTATCACCAGATGCATCAAATGCATATACATCATATTCATTATTTTGATTACTATAATTAACCACCCAATCCTTTGGTAAGCCAATTTTTTCTATATAGCTATCAATATTTTGTGATGTTGTAATAGAAAATTGGAATCCTCCTATAGGATGATTAGAGTCAATTAATAATTGATCAGAGTGATGATTCCTATCTAGATATACATCAGCATTTAAATTATTATTTCCGTTTGTTCTGGTTGGCACAGTGTCAAAAAGAACTAAATTAACCAAGTTAACAACATCTATAATATTTACATTATTATCAAGGTTTACATCTCCTGCCTGACTTTTACAGTCTGAAATGGCAAATATCTCTGATTCTTCCTGCTGCAAATAATCTATAAGAGAAACAATATCAAAAAAATCAACAATTGGTAAATCATCTTGATTTAGGTCCCCATTGACGTTCCCTGTTACAAAAACATTAGCGTTATCACATATATCACAAGCATCTCCATATCCATCTTGATCAACATCAGATTGGGATGGGTTAAATGTATCTGGACAATTATCCTCCACAGCAATAATACCATCCTCATCTAAATCCTGACTAATCCCACTTTGAACTGCTTGAAAAATTCTAGAGAAACAAGGCCCCACATTCTCTGCATTGTTTGAACACAGACTACCTCCAGTTTCCTGCACAATAACAACGGATGTTAAGTCATCAAAATCTGTACCAGAATAATTGAAAGTATGCTGAAACTGAGAAGATTCCCCTACAGTGCTTGAATTAAAATCTTGAGAATCCCACTCAATTACTGTCGCGAAATAACTATCAGAAAAACGCTTTTTTAGGAAAAAAAATATTTTTGGATCTGTTGATGAGAAAGAATTTAAAACTTCAACTTCAGCAGATACTTGGAGGCTTCCGTTTGAATTTTGTATAAAATTCATTGAAATATTCATTGGAGGGTCATAATCAGAAATTTCAGGAACTGCAGCCCCTTGAAATGAGGGACCATTAATTATTGCAAGAACCATATTAGAATATTGGTATGAAATATCGGTGTATGCACCTACAGATTGAAAAACGCCGGAAAACGTTTGAAAAGGTTCCCCGTTAATGCCGTATATAGAACGTCTGTTCGCTTGAGCGGGAGAGTTATTATTATCCATCTCCCAAATTAAAACTATACCATTATCATTTTCTTCTAATATTGATAATGCCCCCCGGGCATAAGGACAGACACTTCATGTAGTTCTTGTCCACATTTCAACTACGGGTGGATAAGTTTGACAAATACCAATAGAAATAAATAGAAATATTTTTAAAAGACGAATTACAGACATGATTAAATCTATTCCAAAAGTGACGTTTTACACAACGTAATTATTTGAAGTTAATAAAAAGACTTCGTTAGCTGAATTCTAAAACCATCACTAAAACCAGGATAATATCTGCAGATTCCATTTGCACAACTGATGCCACCTTTATTTGAACCATAAAAAATAGATAATAGATAATTATCATCGAAACGATATGTAATTTTAGAGGAAACCCATGTTTTATCATATTCTTTTAAAATAGGCTCTAAAAATTTTTCTAAAGGGTTCATAAATATATTGTTGCGAATTGTTCCGACTTCAAAATAATCATCTTTTTCAATATTAATCTGAAATGACAATTTGGATGATTTTGAAAAACCTAAACTTAATGCGAAAGTATTTTGACTTTTTTCAACCCCTCCTTTATCATTTTCATAATAAGATATAAATTCAGATATTTCAAAAGAGTTAGTTTGAACTCCTTTTTTAATATTTTGATAACTTAAATCTAAAATTAAGTTATAATCTTCATAAATGTTGTATTGAAAACTTATAGGAATAGTTAGTGCTTTCTCTATTTCATACCTTTTAGTATCACCAAATAAGCTTCTATCATTTTCAAAGACATAGTTAATTTTTTCAATATCCGACAAAATAATTTTCAAGTATCCATTTTTTAAAAAACTTTCAAACATCATTGTATTTTGATTATATGGTGTTGATGAGGGATCATTAGATGGAAAAAAGTAATTTTTCTTTTGAACCTCCCAAGGACCTGAGATAATTGAACTACTATCTTTTGCCCTAAACCATTCTTTAGTCCTACTAGTTGAGGAGCTATTAAAAGCGATACTAGAGTTATCTCCTAAAGAATAATTAACATTAAAATTAAAGCCCACTTCGTCATTTTTATTTTGTTGATAATTTAATCTACCAAGTAATTGCGAACTATGTTCTTGGCTTACAACCATTGGCTTTTGAAATTGACTAACCCTTTCAGGGTATGGTTCTAGAGTTTGGGTCAAAGGGTCAGAAACAAAAAAAGCATATAACGAATAATCAAAAGAAAAATGAAAGTTCCCTAAAGAATAATTTGAAGATAAAGCGAATCCTCGACCAAAATTATTTTCTCTAACCAATGTATCAGATGTGAACGTTTCAATATCAAAATATATATCAAGCAAAGCGGGTTGTAATGAAGTATATTTTTGAGCGAATTCAAAAGATAATTCTAATTTATCAGAAATATAATTCCCAAAAATACTTTGAATATTATGGGTGGCGTAAGATGAGTCATCGCTAAAAGAATTAATAGCGAATTTTTCTTTATTTATTAAAGACGTAAAACCTAAATCAAAGTTTAAGAATTTTTTTTTATAATAAGTCGCTATTAAACTATGATAGCTAATATCGGTTGGGATGCGTGAGAAGTTTTCAGAACTTTTAAATTTTCTGATTTTTTTATTACCAAGCAATAATTTTATTGAAGTAACATCATTATTTAATGCAATTGCTGCACCTTGGATACCATTATCAAATCCCAATGAAATATCATCGTATTGATTCAGAGCTAACCCCTTAGCCCATGACTCATATATATCACCAAAAGAAAATTGATTCTTTTGATTGTTATATTTAATTAAAAACCTTTTAAGTCCTTTAAAATTTGCCCCAATTTCTGGAGGATTAGAAAATTCAATTTTTGAATTCAAGCTCCATTTGCCACTATAAAAATTTACATCGTACAAAACTTGGGAGAAATCAAATAGCTCTTTTGAATGATCGCTATCATTTTCAGATAAATATGTTGAACCTGAACCATAGTTTAATGTTAAACCAGAAGTAAAGTTTAGATGCGCATAAGCAAGTTGAAAAAAAAATGTTAAACATAATACAATGGATTTCATGAGCCTTCAATTAGAGTCTTTAATTTTTGTTCAATAATTTTTTCATCTCCAGGCATAAAACCCTCTTTCTTAAAAACAATTTCATTGTTTTTATCAAAAATTAAGGTAGTGGGCATAACGCTAGCACTTAATCTTTTAAAGAGTTCTGAGTTGGGGTCAGATGCAACTAAAAAACCATATTTTTTCTGTTTAATGAAAGATTTTGCTTTGCTAATTAATCGAGAATTATCAGTATTAACACAGATTATTTCCACCCCTGAATTTTTATACTTCTTTCGAATTTTATTTAAATAAAACATCTCTTTTTTGCATGGTGAGCACCATATTGCCCAGAACTGAAGGACTAACGGACCATTATTAGTTAAATCTCCTATTGATTTTCTTTCTCCATTAAAAAAATCAAAGTAGATATTTGGATATTGAACATTCCCATTATCTGAATAGACTATGGGTTGTAAAAATAAAAAGAATATTATTGTGAATTTTCTAAAGAACATTAAAACTTTTTGTATTTCAATGTACTACAAGACAGGATCAAGAAAATCTTTCATGTCATTTTCTTTAATAAATTTTAAACTAACATTACTAAGATTTTCAACATCAGACATTGGTAATATAAATTCATATTTGGCGTGAATGTTTACTGTTTCCATAGCTACCTGCAATGACCAACCTCCAACAGTAAACTCAATCATCGATGTAAATTGATTTTCCGGCAAATATAAAACTTTTTCACTCTTCTTTGAATGCCATTGCTCTTCAGGGGTATCTGCGACTATCACAATAGGCGTTCCTTGTTTATTAAAAAACCTTATTACTGGGACCGCTCTGTGATTACCTGAAACAATTCTGTTTGTTAGCTCTTCGGATAAATTGAATGATTCTTTAGAAAAATAAAAAATTGTTAGACTGCCATTCTGCTCGATTCCTG
>JAYPLH010000155.1:3477-4752 GCA_038365355.1 Fidelibacterota bacterium | reverse complement strand
TTTTTGAAATTAAAGATTCAAAACTTATTCCAACTGATGCTAGCGATTTAGGTAACAGGCTTGTTGAAGTCATACCTGGCAAAGTATTTATCTCTATGAAGTAAGGAGTCCCATTGGCATCAATCAAATAATCTATCCTAGCATACACCTTGCAACCAAACTCATTAAACAACAATTGTGTATTTTCCTTGATTAACCTTGCTGTACTATTATTAAGTTTTGCAGGACAAAAGTATTTGGTCATTCCTGGAGTATATTTGCACTCAAAATCATACAAATCATTAGAAGGTACTATTTCAAGAATTGGGTATACTGATTCCCCTAATATAGGAACTGTAACTTCACGTCCCTTTATATACTCTTCTGCAATAACATCTTTGCCAAATTGGAAAGCTGTCTTTATTGCTAAGGGAAGCTCTTTATTGTTATTGACAACTGTTAACCCAAACGTGCTCCCTTGATTATTTGGTTTAATAACAAAAGGAAATTTTAACTTTATTTCCTCATTTAAGCTGCTAAAAATTTGCCATCTTGGAGTATGAACACCAATAATTTTCGCAAAATCTTTACTTCTAGCCTTATCCATACAGAGGGCTGATGATGTTGCACCAGAACCAGTATATTTAACATTGTTATTATCCATCCATTGTTGAATTTCCCCATCTTCTCCTTTACCACCATGTAATGCATTAAATACCAAGTCTTGTTCATGGAATTTCCCTAAAAACTTTTTATAATCATCTTTTATTAATATTTTTTCTGCATTGTGACCTAATTTTTGCAAAGCCTTTAGAACTTGATTCCCTGTTGATATAGAGACAATTCTCTCCTTGCTATCACCTCCCATTAAAACCCCAATATTCATTGGCATAACTGTTTAAACCCCTCGTATATATTATCTGCAAAATATGATATGGATTTTTTATGACGAAAATTTCTTAACGTTTTTTGCCCTTCGCCAGTAAGCACAAGCATTGTTTCCATACCTAAATTTTTTCCTGCTTCCATATCTGAAATCGAATCACCCACCATTAAACATTTAGAAAGTTTCAGATTATATTTTCTTTTTGCTTTTAAAAACATACCTGCACCAGGTTTGCGATTAGTTGATGCATTATCTGGGTGATCAAAACACATATATATGTCAAGCAAAGAGATACCATTTTCGCTAAACTTTTTTTTAATAAATTTATTAATAATATTCAAGCTATCAATTGGAATTAATCCTCTGGCCACTCCGGACTGATGAGTACCTATACAAAATCGATAATAATT
>JAYPLH010000155.1:0-3467 GCA_038365355.1 Fidelibacterota bacterium | reverse complement strand
TTTTTAAAGCTGGAAGAGTAAAATCATAAAAATTATAATCTAAAATATTATTAATGTAGCCTGGATCTGGATTAAGAGTACCATCTCTATCCAAAAATATGCAATCAAATTTCTTCATTAATTACCTTACTTTTCTTTACATCTTCAAAGCTTACACTACTGATTAGGAAATATATAAAACCGATTACTAATAGTGGGAAATATGATATCGCATGTGAAATAATAGCATAGCTTAATGCTTTAGGCGCAGATACTTGAAAAACGCCTTCTAATGCATATCTAACACCAGAATGCAAGGTTCCTGCTGCTCCAGGAAGAGAAGGGATACCAATAATAAAACTACTAATCACAGTAAGGACGCCAACTTCAATATACCCTAGTGAAATTTTGCAGGCATCAAGTACTATTACTCCTATAAAAAAATACATGCCCCAAATAAGTAAGCTGAGGAACATAATCATGAAAATATTTTTATTTTTAAATATAACAACTACACCTTCAAATAATTTTTGAATTGATGAAAATGCTTTTGTACCATAGCGACTGTAAAAAATCCTAGATTGAGAAATCTTGTCGACAAAATCCAGTTTATAAACAGTAACAATAATTGCTACCAAAACAACAACTATTGAACTTGAGAGGAAAAGAGCCATCTTAATTTTTTCATCATTTAGAGGAAATAATGGAATAACAATCAAAAAAATAAATAGTACCATCAGCAAGTCCAATATTCTCTCCATGATTACAGTCCCAAATGCTTGTGGAACAGTAATTTTATGTTGTTTTGCAAGAACAATGGCCTTTAGAAACTCTCCTAGTCTAAAAAACAAGATACCATTACCAAAATATCCTATCATTGTTGCACTTAAGACATGGTTAAAAGACATAGATTCAAATGGTTCTACTAGTAGCTTCCATCTTAAGGCGCGTGGTAAACAACTGGAAATAAGTAATGCAATAGCAACAAAAACCTTATTCATATTAACATCATAAAGATTATAACTCAAAGATTCAAAATCTTGTCCAGAAAAGGCGAAGTATAATCCAATTATACTTACGATTAACGCAACGAGTAGTTTTAAATTTTTATTCAATTAGATTAATTACTTCGTAGTCTAAAATATCATATTTAGGTGGAGTAAATTTCGCTTTATTAGCGATTGACTTTATATCAATATGTATTTCTAAGTCCTCATCTTGAATGAAAGTAACTTTTTCTGGTGATCCATCTTGTTGACTAATCCATATAGATCCTTTTACTCCCCACAGCTCAATATTAAAAAGAATTTTGATTTTTTTATTTTCAATGATTTCATCATCGATATTAATACTATTATTATTGCCAGTCAAAATATCGAAGATTGTTAAATCATTTTTATTTATAGAATCGTAGACAACCTGCTTATTAGGCTTATTAATAGTTGTTATAAATCCATCTTCATATTTTATAAATTGTTTTTCATTATCATAAATGTACATTTTATCTTTTATATAAAGGGTTCCCGAAGAGCCAACATCTTCTCCTAAATAACTTTGAAAATAATCAACCCGAGCCACACATCCTAATGGGGATTGAACATATTTTTGAAACTTTTTATATGCAGTATCTTGTGATATTAAAACTTTGGTAAAAACCAAAAACATAAAATATTTCATTATAAATATTTTATGTTTCTTTTATGATCTCTAGGTATGTTTCATCAACTAATACTTCTCTGGCTTTACTACCCGTGAAAGGCCCAACTACAGCTGCTTTTTCCATCTCATCAATTAAGCGAGCAGCACGAGAGTAACCGATTTTAAGGCGTCTTTGTAAAAGAGATATCGAACCTTGCTGATGAGTTATCACAAGCGAAACAGCTTCCTGAAATAATTCATCTGTATCTTTATAATTTTCATTGGATCCAAATTCAGAAGTTTGAGATTCTCTAACACTTGGCAATATTAATTCTTCTGGTTTTGTTTGATCTGAAACATGATCCATTAGAGATTCAATCTCTTCCAAAGATAAAAAAGCATTATGCATCCTGAAAACATCTGAACTCCCGGTTCCAAGGTGAAGCATATCTCCCCTACCAATTAGCTTGTCCGCACCTGGCTGATCTATTATGGTCCTTGAATCAATTTTACTAGCTACTTGAAAAGCAATTCTTGATGGAAAGTTAGCTTTAATAACCCCTGTAATTACGTCAACGGAAGGACGCTGAGTAGCAATTACTAAATGTATACCGACTGCTCTGGCTAGTTGAGCTAAACGTGCAATTGGAGCTTCAACATCTTTAGCAGAAAGCATCATTAAATCTGCAAGTTCATCAACCACTAGGACAATATAGGGCATAATGGGTTGACTATTTTTAGTCATTTTTGAATTATATTCTCCAATGTTTCTTACAACTGCATCTGCAAGAATATTATATCTTCTATCCATTTCTTTTTCGAGGGCTCTTAAAGCTAAAATTGCATTATCAACCGAGGTAACGATAGGTTCTGGAATATCCTCCATTTTTAGTAAATGATATCCTTCTAAACGTTTATATAAAGTCATCTCAACCTTTTTAGGATCAATCATTACAAATTTTACTTCATCTGGAGTTGCAGTGTAGAGGATTGAACAAATAATTGTGTTGATACACACAGATTTACCAGAACCTGTTGTTCCAGCTATAAGTAAATGTGGCATTTTTGCCAAATCTAGAGTACTTATTTCTCCTGAAGTAGTTTTCCCTATAGCAAGAGTAAGTAACGAATTGGCTTCTATAAAATCGGGACTATTCACTACGGATTTAAAATAAACGGTTGCAGGATTACGGTTTGGAATTTCTATACCAACTGAAGATTTTCCTGGAATTGGAGCAATGACACGAACGCTGCTTGCCTCCATTACTCTAGCTAAATCATCTGCTAACTGTACAAATTTATTAACTCTAACCCCCTCAGCAGGCTCTACCTCGAATAAAGTTATAACTGGTCCTGGATGCACATTAACAACTTTACCTTGAACACCAAATGTGGACATTGATTGTGTTAAATAATTTGCACGCTCAACCAATTCATCTCTACTTAAAGTATCTGAAACGGCAACTGGATTAGCTAGCAAATCTGAAGAGGGTAGTTGATATTTTCTTTTTGGTTTTTTACGCTCTTCAATATTGTCAATTTCTAGCTCTTCATTTTCAATAATTTCTTCGATATTTAGATCAGATGCTTCCTTATTATTTATTTCTTTGTTTACAACATCTAAAGGTTCAGTTTGCTGTTTTTCATTTAAGATTGCGAGGTCTTTTGGTTTAACTCCAGAAGATTCTTGATTTATATCAACTTTAGCGTCTTTCGCGTCCTTTGTAAATTCTTTCCAGTTCTTACCATGCTTCATTCGCATGTTTCTTTTGTACTGTGCTTTCTTTTCAGAGTCGTATTCTGCATACCTGCGGGCCCTTTCTCTGTCGGACGAGTACATTTCTGAGACA
>JAYPLH010000154.1:0-4769 GCA_038365355.1 Fidelibacterota bacterium | reverse complement strand
AGATAAATTACAAATTGATTTAGCAGAAAATTTGAATATCAAAAAAATAACTCATAAAAATCAAAATTTATCTTTTTCTAGAGATTTTGATGCTGTTTTGATTGATTTTAAATCAATAATAAAAAAAGATACTATTTTTGAATTTACTGTTTTTTATGAAGGAGTTCCTCAAGGTGCTGATAACCCGCCTTGGGCTGGAGGATTTACATGGTCAAAAGATAAAGATGGTCGTGACTGGATTGCCGTTTCTTGTGAAGGTGAAGGTGCAAGAATTTGGTGGCCTAATAAGGATCATATTACTGCGGAAGGAGATAGTGTAAGAATGACTTATACTGTTCCATCAAACTTAGTAGCAGTTGGCAATGGAAAATTAATAAATGTCAAAGATTTAGGAGACAAGACTGCATATGAATGGTTTGTTAGTAACCCCATAAATAATTATAACATATCGGTTCAAATAGGAAATTATGTAACAGTTCAAGATACTTTTTTGAAAGATAATGATATACATTTTATGAATCATTTTGTTTTAGATTATAATAAAGAATTAGCTTCAAACTACTTTCCTCAATCAAAAGAAGTAATAAGATTTTATGAAAAATACTTTGGTGATTACCAATGGTATGAAGATGGATATAAGCTTATTGAAGTTCCATATCTAGGAATGGAACATCAATCAGCAGTAACATATGGTAATGGATTTAGTATTTATAATGGCGTAAGAAGCAAAAGCTGGCCAATGTACGGAGTTATTGATCCGTTAATAATACATGAAACTGGTCATGAATGGTTTGGAAATAGTGTTACTGCATCTGATCCAACTCATATTTGGATTCATGAAGGCTTACAGGTTTATTCAGAATCTATATATTTTGAAGATAAATTTGATAGTTATGAAGTGGGTGTACATTATCTTAATACAATCAAAAATCGAATTGTAAACGAAATTCCAATAGTTGGCAATGAAAATGAAAATCACTGGGCACTTCATGGTGATACTTATATGAAAGGTGCATGGGTGATGCATACTTTAAGAAGCGTAATTAATGATGATAAAATATGGTTTGAAATTCTAAAAGAATTCATGATAGAAAATGCTAAAAGTTTTGCTAGCACTGAAGATTTTTTTAAAAAAGTTGCTGAAAAAACTGGAGAAGATTACTGGTATTTTGCTGAACAATTTTTTTATACTCCAAACCAACCTGAATTAGAATATTATCAAACAGAAAAAGAGTTTTTTTTCAGGTGGAATAATGTCAATAAAAACTTTACGATGCCGATTAATTTTTTAGTAAATGGCAAAGAAAAGAGATTTTATCCAAATCAGGAATTTCAATCTTTTCAAGTTGAAAAACATTCTCAAATTGAAGTGATGGATTGGAAGTTTTACATTAACCCAATAAAAATTGATTAAACTATTAAATACTATTATTTAATATACATATTTTTCTAATTAAAGATTATATTCATCCCATTAAATGAAAGGAATATAATGAGCAACGTAGTTTGGCATAATACAACGGTATCACAAGATGATAGAACAAAATTAATGCAACAAAAACCATTTGTTTTATGGTTTACAGGACTTAGTGCCAGTGGTAAATCTACAATTGCAAATATTGTTGAAAAAAAATTATTTCAAATGAATCATAATACATATCTTTTAGATGGTGACAATATTAGACATGGACTAAATAATGATTTAGGATTTGATGAAAAAAGCAGAGTTGAAAACATTAGAAGAATTGGTGAAGTATCTAAACTATTTACAGATGCAGGATTAATTGTTTTAACTGCATTTATTTCACCTTTTATCTCAGATCGTAATCTTGTCAGAAATTTATTTAAAGATAATATTTTTCTAGAAGTATTTATTGATTCACCTCTAAGTGTATGTGAGGAGAGAGACCCAAAAGGGATGTACAAAAAAGCCAGAGAGGGAGTAATTAAAAACTTTACTGGTATATCTTCTCCTTATGAAGCACCGCTCAATCCAGATATTCATATTAAAAATAATGGTATTAGCTTAAATGAGGCATCTGATCAAATAATTCAATTTTTAAAAGAAAATAAATACATAATTGAAAGTGAGAAATAAATGAAATATTCTATGTTTGTTGGTAGATGGCAACCACTGCACAAAGGACACTTATGGCTTATAAACCAAAGATTAAAAGAAGGGAAAAACGTTTGGCTTGCTATAAGAGATGTTGAACCTGATGAAAATAACCCATGGACAGCAAAAGAAATTGAAGAAATGATTCATGAGGGTGAATTAAAAGAATTAATAAAAGATGGTAAAGTTGTAACTTCTATAATACCTGACATTGAATCTGTAAATTATGGAAGAGGGGTTGGATATGAAATTATTGAGCACATTCCTCCAAAAGAAATTGAAGAGATATCTGCAACTTCTATCAGGGCACAAATGAGAAAAGAGGGAATACTTTAAAAATCGACTGCTATATCTTTTATTTCAATATTTGCAGTTCCCTTTTTACCAACAACTAAAGATGCTGCTTTGTTTGCCACATTAGCAGCCAAAAATGCATTATTTGTTTTCGCATATATTGCTGTAAAAGTAGCTATAACTGTATCTCCTGCTCCTGTTACATCAGGATTTGGCACTTTGTACGGAGATATGTTGTTGTAATCTCCATTTTTAGAAAATAAGGCCATTCCATTATCACCCTTCGTTACCAATAAATATTCTAAATTATATTTTCCCATCAATTTTTTTGAAGATGTAATCAACGATTTTTCATTTATTATATCAGTATTAGTTAATATAGACAGCTCATTTATATTTGGGGTCATAATAGTAGCGTAATGTAATATATTTTCGTTAAGGACCTTAGGGTCTAAAATGATGTTTTTCCCTTTATATTCAAACCAATTATTATGAAAAGTTCCTTTATTGTAATCCGATAAAATTATTGCATCAAATTTATTGTAATCTATTTTTTGATTGGGAACCCAATTAGATTGAAATTTTTCTAAGTCTAATCTCGATAATTGTTCATTTTCACAATATATTCTTTGCTTAACAGTAGTTTGATAATTAGCTAAAACCTCTAAATGCTCTATGTTTATTTTTTTATCACTAAAAATAGAAATTAATTTTTTACCCCAAGTATCCTCTCCTATAAAACCCATACAGTAAACATCTACTCCTAATGATTTAAGATTAATAGCAACATTTCCTGCTCCTCCTGGAATAAATTTTTCTTCTTCAAAAAGAACAACGGGTATTGGAGCTTCTGGAGACAATCTATTCGAAGAACCAAAATAATAATGATCTAACATGAAGTCACCAATAAGTAAAATTTTTAAAGATGATAATTCCTTAATCATTTTATTCTACCTTGCTGTTCAATTAATAACTGCTTTTTTTTAAGCTCTTTATTATCTATCAAATATGATTTATTGACAAATTTTAATTCGGAATCAAAATTATAAATTAAAGGAATACCTGTGGGAATATTCACAGAAATAATTTCATCTTTAGATAATTTTTCTATCATCATTATAAGAGCTCTTAAAGAGTTGCTGTGAGCAACAATGAGATGGTCATTTAATGAATTTTCTTGCATCCTTTTTAGAAAGTTATTCCAAAAAGGATTTAATCTATCAATTACATCTTTTAAACTTTCACCAATAGGTAAATTATATTTTGCATTTATATAATTTTTGTCAAATCTAGGGTGTCTTTTATCGTCATATGTTAGGTGTGGAGGAGAGGTGTCGAAACTTCTTCTCCATACTTTAACTCTTTCCTCTCCATATTTTTCAGCTGTTTCTGACTTATTTAAACCCTGTAAAGCACCATAATGCCTCTCATTTAGTCTCCAATTGTATTGTATTTTTTTTTCATCAAAATTCAATAATTTAGAAACTATTTTAGTCGTATGAATAGCTCTCATAAGCAAAGAAGTGTGTATGGTACCTAGGTTAATATTTTCTTTTAGGAGTTGCTTTCCAGCCATAGAGGCTTCATAAATACCATTTTCAGTTAAGTCGACATCTGTCCACCCAGTAAACTTATTCTCTAAATTCCATGTACTTTCGCCATGACGAAGTAGAATAAGCCTCATTTAATCTTTACTACGTTCTATCACGATTAAAATAGCAGCTATGTTTGCGAGAGTAGATGATAAATCTGATATAAATTGTGTTACTTCAAAATCTTGAGGGTTAATATCTTCTGGAACAATAAGAGTGTCGCCCTTATTGACTCTTAAAAATGCTCCTCTAAAAAAGCCAATTTTATCAATTTTGGAATTTGCTCTTTTTATATATACATCTCTCTTGATAGCATTTTCTTTATAACCGCCTGCTAATTCAATTATTTTTTTTAATCTTACTGAATTTTGTTCAATAGCTATTAAACCTGGATTATAAACATGTCCTACTACTCGAACTACTTTTTCAGTATTTAATACTACAATCTTAGAATTGATCCCTAACTGAAAATCATTTGATAAATTGGATACTGGCTCATTAAAAACAGTTTCATTTCCAAATTCATCAAATTCGCTAAATTGCAGGAGAACATTAATATCTGATCGATTAGCAAATTCAGTAAGTCCTCCGGCTAGTTGTAATGCAGAACCCAAAGTTATTCCTTTTGTATACGGATATATACCAGGTCTATTTACTTCACCCTCAACCTGAAAAGTAGGGTTATTCTTATAATTTATATTTTCATAAATAAATATTTTATCTCCAGGCTGTAGTTGGAATGAATTTGAATCTTTATAACTAGTTAC
>JAYPLH010000005.1:0-27413 GCA_038365355.1 Fidelibacterota bacterium | reverse complement strand
TTTCGATATCCAAACACAATATCAACGTAGGGGAAAGATATATCGCTACCACGTCCATATACATTTACACCTGTGAGGTTAAAGGTCCTATCGTATCCAGAAAAATAAGAAAGCGAAATATCACCAAAGCCTAGTGAATATGTTCCGTGTATTCCACCCTCAAAAGGCCTCCCGGATATAGGAAAAATTTCTTTAGCATCGGGGTATACAGGAAGCTCCACAGGAAAATCGTCATCACCAAGTGGAATACGGTTGGTGGAGTGTAGAGGTGAGAAAACCATATTTAATTTTAGATTACCTCTGTAGTAATCCAACGATCCTGAAAGAGTTCCCATTTTTCTCTCTGTGCCACCGAAAAACATATAGTAATAGTCAAGAGAGCTAGGATTGTCAATGGGACTATTTTCATCTACACTGCCCCAGGAATGTATTACCTTGCCTAAGCGAAGTTCATAATAGTCTGAGCTGTATGTTAAATATAGTTCCCTCATATCCAGTATAAAGTCCTGCGGGTTGCTGCTACCTAAGAAATAGGCATCCTCTCTTACATGGTATTCAAGTGCAATGGTGCTATTTAATAATATATCACCGTGCTCTCTTTCCAGACTCAGGGAACCCATTCTGTAGGGAATGTTGATGAGGGATTGATCTGACTGTCTTGCGATGTAGGTGTAGTCTATATAACCCGAGAAAAATGTTTTTGGGGATTCAGAAAAACTTTTTGATAACAAAAGAAGACCTGAAAAAAAAGAAACTTTAATAAAAATATGTAGCTGGTTTACCATGAATCTATTTTATGAACATTATTTTTTTAAATTGAGAATCTATACCATCCGTTAATCGTATGTAATACACTCCAGAGGCATGATGCTTTGGTGTCCAATGAATGGTGTGAGTACCTCGTGGGTAAATTCTATGATCAGAGATAATATCTATCTCATTTCCTAATATATCAAAAACTCCTATATCCATCCTACGGTCATGAGGGATATGCAAATCAAGATTTACACTAGGATTAAACGGGTTTGGGTAGGGAGGAGAAACCTGAAATTGATAGGGAAATATATTATTTTTTATTGATACAGTTGCCGTATCACAGTCTTGGGGCGAGTAGACCGGAAACGAATAATAGAACTGATCTAGGCTGAGCGTTAGATGTTCTGTGCTGTCTATGCAGTATGCAATATTTTCACAAAGGCTATTGGCTCCAATAGCGAAGTAAGGATACCCCCCGTTATCATCATTTATCCAATCAAGATCTAGATCACAAAAACAATCTGGGAGGTTTTCGAGATTATTATTAAATAGCCAGAGGTATGTTAAATTTTCAAGGTTACAGATGGAAGCTGGAACTTCGGGAAGTTCGTTGTATCCTAGATCGAGAAAATATAGGTTTGTTAGATTTCCAATACTGTCCCCTATGGAGGATAAAATATTATTGTTTATGTATAGTGACATTAGACCTGTCAGATTACTGAAGGACTCAGGAAGTTCCGATATTCTATGCCACTCTAGATACAGTGTCGCAAGCCCAGTTAGGTTACCAAAATTTTCTGGAAGTGTATAAATAGTATCGTTCACTCCGGAGCTGTTACCATAATTACCGGCAACAAAAAATCGAAGTCTTCCATTGAACCATGTTTGAGTTCCAATCTCTAAAGGAGAAATATAATCTAAATTGTTTTGCGATATAATACTGTCTAAAACTGCTATATCAGCATTGGAGAGACATGTGTCTCCAACAAGAATGGTGAGACTATTGGGCAACTCAGAAAAATAGGTGGAGGTGCTATCGCATTGTGCGTACACCGACTTTGTGGTAAAAAAAATAATGATGAAAACTAATTGTCTTTTCATTTTACTTTAGATAGAGGATCTTTTGAGTTTCAATCTGATTAGAGACAGTTAATTTAACTACATATACTCCGGAAGATTCATGAATAGCATTCCAGTTACTATGGTGTCTACCTGCAGATAATGTTTCCTGAATTACTGTGTGTATTAGTTTTCCATTTATATTGAAAATCTGAAGCAGTACGCTTTGTTCTTTTTGGAGAGTATAATGAAAAGAAATATTTGAGTTGAAGGGATTTGGGTATGGGTTTTCTAAAGACAAATGGTTAGGGCTGATACTATCAGGGTAATCATTACCAAGCGGATTGGTAAATCCATTAACAGAGACGGTCTTTGTTTTGCCTGGGTGATGAATAGGTTCCACAGATAATTGAATAGGATTGGGGTAGGTGGAGTTTGTTATACTACCTGAGAAAGAAACAGGCTGGGTTGAATAGGGCTCTATTGTAATTTCTATATTCTGAAATTCAAACCAATTTGCATCATCGGTAATTTCTATTCTTAAAGGTAAATGGTATGCACCTTCATTAGTAATAGAGAATGAAATATCTGATGTTCCCGGTGCAATATATACTCCAGGATCTCCATTGTTTTCCATATAATCATTGATTAGAATGCTATATGCTGCCGGGTATAGTCCTGGTATTCTATGCGCTCTGTAGACAGCACCATCGGGAAGACTGAGATTATATAGTCCTTCCCAAACAACTTCACCCTGACTATTAATTTCAAGACTGCGGCCACCTCCACCAACTGTGGTAATTAATACATTTCCGTTTTCTAATTTTTGGGCATTTCCAGAAGCAAAACCAAAAAGATCTGGAGACAGATCGTATGACCAGAAAAGGCTGGCACTGTTATCATTTATTTCGATTTCAATTGCTCGAGAAATGGGCTGGTCTGTTCCTCTAAACTCTGGTGATAAATTTCCATTATCGAAGGTTAAAATATTTCCATTATCTAATTTTTGTAGGCTATGTTGAAAGCTAAATCCTATTTCAGTACCCAATCCAACCTGACCGGATGGCATTTCATGACCTAGGTTCCAAATGATGTTTCCGGATGGATAATCAATTTTCGTTATGCGAGACAGATGTCGGGTAGATATATAGATTGCACTTTCACTCTCATCAAATATTACTGCATTCACATGTGTCCAGTCGTAGTGAAGGCTTAGGTAGGCCTCTGTCCATGTTCCACCAAATTGATCATAGTCCAGCATGCTAAAATGATCGAAAGTATTCCAGGCCCAGACAACTTCTTTCGTATCTTTATCCCACTCAACCAATTTGTCTCCTACCCAGGGGAATTCGATTGTAACACCATCCGCCTGAAATCCTAGGTTTTGAAAAGAAGCAGTCCATCCTCCTATGGGTATGGGCCCCAAAGAATTTGTTTCAACGATTCCTAAATAGTTACCATTTGGAAGTTTGATGATATCATGGTGAAGGAATTCATTATTAGGCTCTTCCCAAATGATTTCATTTTGAAAGGAAATTTCCATTCCTGGTAGGTTATTTTCAGCGCCCGACAAAAGACTACAGCCAAAAACATTTCCATTTGTATTTGAACTATAGTAGACAAAGTTATTAGATCCAGAATTCCATATTTCTTTTCCTGTGTGATCAATAGCAGCAGAAAAATAATTGAAAAACGCACCAAAAACGGTTACACCTTCCTGGTATTGCGACGGTTCTATATAATCTATTGATGAAGAGGAAAGAGCTTCGCTAGTTGTAAATAAAGAAGGTGTTAACCAGTCGGAGCTATGGTTTGAAAAATTTGCTCTTATTCGCCAGTAGTAGGTTGTTTCCCAGTTTAAATAATTTTTCTCTATATATGCGAGGCTAAAATCTGTTACTTCACTTACTATGGATGAGAAATTTATATCTTCAGAAATTTGAAGGTCATAACTCAAAGCACCTGGAACTTGTTCCCACTCAAACAAGATATGAGTGTGATTGAGGACAGAACCATCTTCTGGAGCAATCAGACTGCCGTAGGCAAAGGATATGTAAAAGCTTAGTATGATTTTTTTCATAATTTGCTTTGATTGGTTAGTGCTTGATCTAACCAGTTTAGTACTTCTGTCCCTTGGGTAACCCAGGCTCTCTCTAAACCAAAATCTGGGAAACTACCTAATAATTCTCCATTCCAGGCGTAGGTAATTTTTGTAGTATTCATTGACATTCCTTCTAATATCCATACTCCTGCAGCGTTAACAAGACGAACATGCCCATCTAGAGATGGAGAACTATTATTTTTTTGTGCAGAAAATGAGAATACCCAGGAATCATTCTCTTCCATTATATGATATGCTACTATGTAGTCGCGGCCATCAAACGGAAAGGGCATATCCAGAATAATATGAACAAGATTTTTTTCCAGGCGATGAGTTTTTGTCACTCTTTCAAAAACATTTGGGTAGTTATCAAGATCTTTAATAACCCGTGCTATTGACTGAATATCATGTTTGAGAACTGTTTCCGCTTTGCTTATAGGGAAGCCTTTGTATTGACACCATTCTATTGTAATAGAACCATCTTGCAATAGATTCCAGTTTTTTATGTCTTTAATATTTTGAAGATCTATACTCACAGCCAGGCTGTGTAGAAAAGTTATTAGAAAGAAAAATTTCATATTTTACTGTAAGAATGTATCATATATTTTTTTACAATCGTTTCTAATGATGTCTTCAGTCAGGTCAAATTTTTTAAGGTCATACTTGTGTCCACTTTTATATTGCTTTTGATCTTCCGATGTTTGCTTAATTTTTTGGATCAATTCATCATTTTTTTCTACATCAAGAAAGCCTAATAGTTCATCCATAAGAATGTCAAACTCGTTCATCATACTATCAAAACGGATAATAAATACTTTTTCCTTATTTATATTTCCGTTCTCCCAGTCTTCATGGAATCTAATTAACAGTTCCACAAGAGCTCTATACAGTCTTTCAATAAATCGCTTTTTTATAGATTCATCTAGAGACCAAAAATGAAATCGTTTATCCAGTACCCCTGTCACCAAGCTTAACCCAGAGGGAATAACCTGTAATGGGTCACGTATCATATATAATATTTTTGCATCAGGAAATTTTTTCTGGAAGAGAGGAAGATTGCTGCTCAAGCTGAATAATTTACCAATATATCGGTTCCCATTATTGTAGAGTAGATTACGTTTCCACATGGAATCAAACCAGGCAAAGTCACGTGCAGATGTGTTTCTAATCTTAGGGTCTACCCAGTGGAAAAGATCTTCCTCATCAAATGTAAGAAAAAATCCATAAAAGAAGAACCCATCAAGATATCTAAAAAGTAAAGAAACATCATCTGTCTCTACTGATGTGAGACTTGTCTTATGGGCTTTTGTTGAATGGTGACGGGCGGGGCTAATTTTTTCAAGAACTGGCAGAAAAGGTTTTATCAATTTTTGAATGGTAATAGAGGGATAGATCATCTGCCATAATTGTGACCCGTTTCCAATGTTTTGTTTAATCAGAAACCGATGAAGAAAGGTAGTGCCGGACCTTGGATTACCAACTATAATAATAGGTTCGGTAAGCGGTTCACCCATTGCCTTATAAACGACACGATCGATGTATCTCCCTGCACCTACAAAAAGTCTGAGAAAAAAAATTAAAATGCCTGTAAAAACCGGTGATATCCAGGAACCGAAATTTTTTCCAATGATTATGTACAATCTTGAAATTCTTTTGAGGGTCATAATTTTTATAAACGTATATTAATCAGGTACATTTTAAAAATATTTAACTATGTGACAAAAAAGAATGTCAAACAGTTGAATACATAATGATTTTATTGCATTAGTTTATGAAAAAAAATACTACTCTTTTTTGTTTTATCTCTAGTCTATTATTTGGTCAAGCGTTTGATGGGATGACAATATTTTCACCCGCCCAAGGCGGTGGTGGTGGAACTTTCAATTCTTATTTAATTGATAATGAACTCAATGAAATTAATGTATGGACTCATCCTCGAGGCGCTGCAAGTATGCCTTATTTACTAGAGGATAGCACACTCATCTATCCATATCGAGTACAGAATGTTTCCATGAACTCAGGAGGAGTAGGTGGAGGAATCTCTAAATATTCATGGGATGGAGAACTCCTTTGGAGCTATGAAATTGCCAATAATACATACCAGCATCATCATGATGTTGAGCCGCTGCCCAACGGGAATATTCTTGTAATTGTCTGGGAAAGAAAAACAGCAAGTGAGGCTTATGCTGTTGGGAGACAGTCAATTGATAATTCATTGAATGAGATGTGGGCAGAAGCGGTGCTAGAGTTAGAACCGGTAGGGAATAACGATGCAAACATAGTCTGGGAGTGGCATATCTGGGATCATTTGATTCAAGATGTCGATCCAGATTTGCCAAACTATGGAGTGGTCTCTGAGCATCCTGAACTTCAGGATGTAAATTATGGAGCCGTTGGAACTAATGGAGGGCCAGGTGGCTCTAATGCTGATTGGAAGCATTTTAATTCAATTGCATATAATGAAGAACTAGACCAAATAGCTTTATCTTCAAGGCACCATGATGAGATATATATCATTGATCATAGTACAACCACCGAAGAAGCAGCAGGACATACTGGCGGGAACTCAGGTATGGGAGGAGATTATTTATATCGATGGGGAAATCCTCAAGCTTATGGTCGCGGGAATAATTCTGATCACCTGCTTGGT
The DNA here is from genome assembly GCA_038365355.1 of Fidelibacterota bacterium. Taxonomy (GTDB): domain Bacteria; phylum Fidelibacterota; class Marinisomatia; order Marinisomatales; family UBA1611. The sequence goes on along the minus strand of JAYPLH010000005.1, from coordinate 20,847 downwards.
GATCAGCATAGTGTAAACTGGATTCCAAATGGGTATCCAGGCGCTGGAAATCTTATTTTATATAATAATAACTATATAGGAAATACTTCCGCCATTTTTGAAATTGAGACACCTATAGATGAAAATGGAACCTATACCATCGCAGATGGAGATCCGTTTGGACCAGATGAACCCGTATGGCTTTATACTGATAATTTTCATACTCAGATGCAGGGTGGCGCGTTTAGGATGCCAAATGGTAATACCCTTATCACGGACTGCGATGACGCACATATGTTTGAAGTTACTTATAATGGTGAAGTTGTTTGGGACTATGACTATGGTGGAGGACAGACTATGATTGCAAGAGCGCAAAAATATGCTATGGACTATTTAGGACCTGGATTTCCTGAATATGTAGCTGGTGATGTTAATTTTGATAGCGCTATAAATATTCAAGATATTCTTATGATTATAGATATGGATTTTGGATATGGCTATGATGAAACTCCTGCGGCCGACTACAATGGAGATGGATTAGTAAATACTTCCGATTGGATTACTTTGGTACAGTTCATTTTAAATAATTAATAGTATTTGCTTGCTGTAGTATTCTCGTTTATCATCTTTGAATGCTATGAAGAATAATTTTTCAAAATCACTTATTAAGGCCTGGTGCATAGATCAAGCTTTGATTCACCCAAAAAGAACTATTCTTTTCACTATGTTCGTTACCATTTTTATGGCATCAGGCATACAGTTTCTTATTATGGATGACGACATGATGAAAATGCTGCCTGAACATTTAGATTCAAGAAGAACATGGGACGCTGTACAAAATGAATTTGGAAGCACAGAAATCATTTTTATCGCATTTGGGAATAAAGGGGAATCCGTCTACAAACCTTCTCATTTGGCGGACCTATGGACTCTATCAAATGAATTGAAAAATCTTTCTTCAGTCATGGAGATATCCAATATTACTACCTCCACACGCATCGATCAGGTAGATGGATTTATGCAAATTGAAGAACTACAAAAAAATCAAAACCTCAATAGTCAAGAGGTTAAAAGCATACAATTATATCTTGATAAGAATGATAATATCAAAAAACAATTTGTTAGTCAGTCAAATGAATATCTACTAACAACCATACAACCATATGATGGAGTAGGGTTAGATCAATTTAGGAATGATGTAGTCGCGGTAGGTGACTCATTATTATCTAATTATGATGTCCACTACGGTGGAACTGCCTATGTTACAGGTTCTATCCCTCGAATGATCCGGGACGATGTTCAGTTACTAGTGAAGGCTGGTCTAGTCATAATGATAGCTATTTTATTAATTAATCTCCGTAGTTTATCAGCCGTTGGAATGGTAATAATGGTGATAGTCTTTTCGCTGGTGTCAATGATGGGGTTTATGGGATGGGCGTACAGAATTACGGGATCTGATAAATTTCTTTTTGCTTTATTAAATACTTCTATGCCAATCATCTTGCTTACGATTGCCAATTCTGATGGGGTACACGTGATGACAAAATTTTTTAGAGAACTGAGATCCCAAAAAAATGTACACAGTGCAATCGCATCAGGCATGGATGCTCTTTTGGCACCAATTTTTTTAACTAGTATTACAACCATAGCAGCTTTCTTAACTATGAGCTCATCACCCCTTGAGCCTTTGGTGGGATACGGAATTTGCATTTCAGTTGGTATTGGATGGGCATGGCTGCTAAGCTCTTTTTTCCTTCCTGCTCTAATTAGTCTAAAAAATTGGGATCTAAACTCTAAAGCAATAATCAGTCCTAGTATTTTTGAAAGAGTTATTGGAAGATTAGGATCTATTGTTATTGGATATCCAAAGGTCGTTCTATGTTCTGGAATTTTATTAGTCATTTTTGGATGCGCTGGATTACATAAGGTCTCTGTAGATGTAAATGTGGCAAGCTTCTTTAAACCAGGTACAGAAATAAGAGACAGTATGGATTTTATGGATAGAGAGATGAGTGGGACTATGGATTTGAGAGTCCGTGTTGCTGGTGATATAAAAGATCCATCTTTATTGCACGGTATGGATTCATTGCAGACATTTATAGAAAAAAATGAAAAAGTTTCTGTTTCCTACTCAGTAGCCGATGTTGTGAAACAGATGCACAGAACTGTTATGAATGACAGTATCCAATACGAATCCATTCCAGATAAAAGAGAAAAAGTTAATAACCTTTTTACCATGTACTCTATGTCTGGAGATCCAGAGAATTTTTCTAATCTTGTTGACTATGAATATTCTACTGCACTTATTACAGCTTTTTCATCTGTAATGAGCACGGAAGAGGTATTCTCTTTTGTAAATGAGGTATCTGAATCTTTTCAAAACAATTCATTCTCACTTGGTAGAGTTGACGTTACGGGTATGATAGTTGTAATCCGAGACATGGTGGTCATGGTGATTCGATCATCATTTTTAAGTATTTTCATATCACTTGTATTGATTGGTACCATTACTGCTATCTTTTTTAAACGTCTTTTATGGGGCATGATTGCTGTGTTACCTCTTACTGGTGCGATCATACTTAATTTTGGATTGATGGGTCATTTTGATATTACTCTCAATCACGTTACTGCAATCCTATCATCCATTATTATTGGTGTTGGTGTTGATTTTGCGATTCATTTTATTTCCCAGTTTCGCTATCTATCTGATACGTCAAGTGAATCAACAATCAGCAAAAAGGTTATTCATGATGTAGGATACCCAATTATTTTGGATGCAGGATCCAATATGGGCTTTGGAGCTCTTTTGTTTTCAGCTTTCATTCCTGTGCAATATATAGGAGGACTCATGATTTTTGCAATGATCTCAACATCTCTAGGTACCCTTACTCTTTTGGCTACCACAACAGAGTTATTAAAAAACAGACTAATGAAAAAGGAGATCTAAGATGAAATGGTTTCTATCGTTCTTAACACCACTCTTTCTATTATCACAGTCTGGCGTTGAAATTGCAACATTGCTAGACCAAAAATCAGCTCCTAAAGATTTAAGCAATAAAGCAAAAATGATACTCACGAATTCTAAAGGAAAGTCACGCACTAGTGAAATGGTTTCTAAATCATTAAATAGAAATGAAAAACAAATGATTTGGTTTTTAGAGCCTAGAGATGATAGAGGAGTATCTTTTTTAAAAGTAGAGCATGAAAACGGAGAGGACGAAATGCGAATGTGGTTGCCGGCATTTAAAAGAGTGCGGCGTATATCGGCAAAGAAAAAAGGTGACTCGTTTATGGGGTCTGATCTTACTTTCGAAGACCTCTCAAGTCGAGATCTTACACACAATAATTATAAACGGTTAGACGATGATATGTTTGATAAGGTTGAATGCTTTGTTTTAGAGACTCTACCGAAAAAAGAGGCTCAATCTTCATACAGCAGACATGTTTCTTGGATAGATAAAAAAACATTCAATCTCCTTAAAGAAATTTCTTATGATAAAAGGGGAGTACTTGAAAAAGATAAAAGGTTTGAATATGAACTTATTAAATCATTCTTTATCTTAAAGCGTGTCCTTGTAAATAACACCATTAAACAACATTCTACAGAAATTATATTCACAGATATCCAAGTTGGTATGGGAACAAAGAGTGATTTATTCCATGAAAAAAATCTTAGGCGCTTACCAAAAGAATAATTTGGTAGTGATATCTAGTTGCGTAAAGGTTTTCCTTTTTTCAACATATATGTAATACGATCCTGAGTTAATTGTTCACCTGCAAGAGAAACAAATGCCTCTCTTTCAATATCGAGAAGATATTGTTCATCCACTGATTTTGTAAGTCCAGCCTTGTCTCCTCCTGTCAAAACATAAGCAAGCTTTTCTCCTATTTTTTGGTCATGATCAGAAATTTTCCCCTGCATCTTAAATCCCTTTAGTGCCATAGCCATGGCAGTTCTACCACCAGCTCCAGGAAGTTTTAGATCATCTTTATAGGCGGGTGGAGTATAGCTTTGAGCTAGTTCAATAGCCTTATCTTTAGCAGCCTGAATGAGGTAGTCCCGATTCAATATAATCGTGTCATCCTTTTTTAAATAACCAAGGTGTTTTGCCTCATCTGCACTGGTCGCAATTTTAGCAAACCCAACTGTCTCAAATGTTTTTTGTATTTTTTGAAAGGCTCCCATTCTACCAGTGCCACCCTCCATGGCATTAAGAATCATGCGTAGATTTCCACCGCCTCCAGGAATTAGCCCTACACCCACTTCAACCAGACCCATATAGGTTTCCGCCGCTGCAATTCTGTGGGCTGCAGGCTGCACCAGTTCGACACCTCCACCTAGTGTTAGCTGAAATGGTGCTGCTACAACGGGCCCTGGAGAGAATCGGATCCTTTGAGTCATGTCTTGCAATGTCTTTACTGCAAAATCAAGTGCCTCCCATTGATTGTTTTGGCTTAATTCTAGTAGTAGGTTCAGGTTAGCTCCAGCACAAAAATTTGCACCCTGATGACCAAGAACCATGGCCATATAGTCACCTTTTTCAATCATGTCAATTGCAAGATTGATCATCTCAATATACGAGCTGTCGATAGGATGAAGAGTAGGCTGTAGAATAGAATGGAATTCAACATTTAGTACGCCATCTCCCATATCATTAAGACTAGCACTAAGGTCTCTTTTAATGGTATTTTTCCCAGTCTTGTGGAGTGATATATTGAAAACCTTTAAATTATTATTAATGTTCAGTGCACTCTTTTCTATGGGGCACCAATAAGATTTTATACCATTATCAACTTGGTAGAATGTTTCTCTCCCTGATTTTAACATATCCAATACCCATTGGGGAACAGTTTTACCTTCTGATTTCATTCTATCGATAGTTTTTTTAATTCCAAGCATATCCCAGGTTTCAAAAGGACCTGCTTCCCAGCCAAATCCCCATTTCATAGCATTGTCTATATTCAAAATGTCATCTGAAATTTCGGGAACGCGATTTGCACTATAGATTAACATTTTAGCAGTTATCTCCCAAAAGTATTTACTACCTCTATCATCACCAAAGCATAGGGCGGTAATTTTATCCGATAATCGTTGCCTGTCTTTTGCGATTCTGAAGCAGTCAAATCGTACCTGTCCCATTGGACTATATTCACCAGTTTTTAGATCTACTGAGTGGATGGAACGGTCTTCATTTTTTTTATAAAAACCTGCTTTTGTTTTTTGTCCCAATCGGTCTGATGCTATTAGGCTTTCTAGAATGGCTGGAATCTGAAAAATATCACGCTCTTCATCCTCTTGAGCCTTATCATAGGTAGTGAGCGATACATTTTTTAATGTATCCAGACCGACAACATCAGCAGTTCGGAAGGTCGCGCTTTTTGGCCGACCTGAAATCGGACCAGTTAATTTATCAACCTCTTCAACTGTGAGTCCGTGTTCTTGAGCAAGATTAATTGCGATCATCATACCATAGACACCGATACGATTTCCTATAAAGTTTGGAGTATCTTTAGCATGAACAATTCCTTTCCCTAAAATAGATTCTCCAAATTCCATCATTGTTTCATAGGTTTCATCTGTAGTCTCCTTTCCACGTACCAATTCTAATAATTGCATGTACCTAGGTGGATTGAAAAAGTGAGTGATCATGAAACGTTCTTTTACATTATCCGGCAGATTTTTAGTGAGGTCATGTAGAGGGATTCCCGAAGTGTTTGAGGTAAGTATGGCTTTTTTCTTAAGGTGTGGTAATAATTTTTGGTATATTGTTTCTTTAATATCTAGGCGTTCCACTACTACCTCAATTACCCAGTCCACTTCAGAAATTTTTTCTATGTCATCATCATAGGTGCAGATTGTAACCAGATCCACATTTTTTGGTTTGTATAGTGGTTTTGGTTTTAGGGATGTCAGTGTGCTCTTGCCTTTCTCCGATAATTCTTTATTCATATCAAAAAGATAAGAGGGGATACCAGCGTTGCCCAAGTGTCCTGCTATTTGGGCTCCCATTACTCCGGCACCAAGTACTGCTACTTTTTTAATCTTTTTTTCCATAGATCAGTCCCTTTCCAAAATAGTTGCAATACCCTGTCCAGTACCTATGCACATAGTAGCGAGGCCTCTTTTAGCATCTTGTTGTTCTAAAACATTCACCAGTGTTGTAATGATTCTTGCCCCAGAACAACCTAGAGGATGTCCCAATGCGATTGCTCCGCCATTATGATTCACTTTAGATATATCCCAATTTCCTTTTTGAATAACGTAAAGGGATTGTGCAGCGAAAGCTTCATTAAGTTCAATTACATCAATTTCATCCATGGATAATCCTGTCTTAGATAGAATTTTTTGTGTTGCTGGTAGTGGGCCCATTCCCATTCGTCTCCAGTCAACTCCGGCGACTGATCTACCTTTAATGTTAGCTCGTATTTTTAGTCCGTTTTTTTCAGCAAAATCTCTGCTTGTTATCAATACTGCGGCTGCACCAATAGATACAGGGCTAGAAGTTGCTGCGGTAATAGTACCCTCCTCTAAAAACGCAGGATCAAGACTCTTAATCTTTTCTAAATCAGGTTCTCTTGGGCCTTCATCTTGTTCTATTGTCGATTCACCATACATATCAATAGGAACAACTTCATTTTCAAAATGATTTTCTTTCCACGCCTTTAGAGCCTTTTCGTGTGACTCAACTGAAAATTCTTCCTGTTGCTCACGAGATATGTTTCCCTCTTTAGCCAGTATCTCTGCTGTTTCGCCCATACCAATATAGTATTCCTGTTCTGCGAGGTCTGGATGAAAATCAGGATTGAATCCCCCCATCGGAACGGAAAACATATCTTCTACGCCTGCAGCAATTCCAAATTGGATGTCGCCACTCTCAATTTTTGTACTGATTTGATGCAAAGCATCCATGGAAGAACCACAAAATCGATTCACAACTGCGCCAGCACATGTTTCAGGAACTCCTGAAAGAATAGCAACACCCTTTGCCATTAGCATACCCTGAGGACCTTCAGGAAATGCGCAACCCAGTATAAAATCATCGATTTCATTTGGATTTGCATTTTTGTTTCTCTTTAAAAGTTCTTTTACTACTTGTGCTGTAAGATCATCTGGTCGAATACCAACCATATTCCCATTTTTTATACCGATGGGGGAGCGAACTGCATCAATAATTACGGATTCATTCATATTTTTCCCTACCAATTAGAGTTTATTAATTTTTTTTGATATGTTGATACATTTCATAAAACGATTATATACGCGTTTCCATATGTAAGTTTTTCCTGGATTTCTGTTAATCATTAAGATAGCTTGACTTCTAACAATTGATTCTTGTAACTCGCTCATTACTTCCTCCTAAAAAGGGTATTTTTTTTGTTCAAATACATACTCACCTAATAACTTTTTAAGCATGATGGTATCTGTATTCAGTTCCATTTTTAATGTAAGTTTTTTTACTGTATCTGATATATGTTCTGGAGTCTTCTCTTCAAAAATTCTATTTAAACATTTCCCACTCATTAGAATGATATCTAGAAAGGACTCTGCTACATCAATTTTTGCAATGTTCATTGCCATGGCAGATTTTCTCTCTTGTGACATTGTCTGTTGTACTCTTGCGATCAATGATTCAGCCGTAAAAAGGTGGGTAAACATATCTGCTAGAGTTTCGCTTAGCTGTTGTTCATGTTTTAGATCCTGTCCAAAGGAACAAAGCGCTTCTTGAAAAATCAAAACTGTTAATATTTTTGCCGATTCCAAAGCGTGTTTTTCTTTATTGAAAGGATCTTTATTATTTTCCTCAATAGGGATGTCCAAAAAGTCTTTTAGATTTTTTAAATAATCTCGTAATGAAATTTCTTCCATAAGAACTTTTTTCATCATATATCCAGTGATGATTGCACGGTTTATTTCATTTGTGCCTTCCCATATTTGATTTATTCTATCATCCCGATACGGCATTGCCATAGGATACTCTTCGATAAATCCATATCCTCCAAAAATTTGGAGACAATGATCTACTACCATTGAAGAAGTCTCGCTACCATAAACTTTTGCCATCGATGCTTCTACAGCAAATCTTTCCATTGTTTCACCCATCTTTTTATAATAGCTGGAGTCAGATTTATCTAAATCATCTATAGCATCTTGTATCATGCCAACCGTTCTATATAGCATGGTGTCTGCCACATAAGTTTGAATTGTTATATCTGAAATTTTCCCAATAATGGAGTCAAATTTGGCAAGAGGTTGACCAAATTGCCTTCTTTGAAGCGCGTAATTTATGGTCTCACGAATTGCTAGTTTTGACCCTCCAACGCTTGCTGCTGCAAGTTTATAGCGACCAATATTCAAAGCATTAAAAGCAATACTTGCTCCTTTCCCAACTTCATAAAGTAGGTTCTCTACTGGAACTTCAGCATTGGTAAATTTTAAGGATGTGGTAGAAGAGCCTTTCATTCCCATTTTTTTTTCTTCTGGTCCTATAGAAAACCCTTTTGTATTCCGATCTACAATAAAACCTGAAAATTTATTTCCATCGACCTGGGCAAGTACCGTATAGACATCTGCCCATCCTCCATTACTCACAAATTGTTTTTCACCATTGAGTACGTAATGTGTACCATCTTCCGATAAAATGGCAGATGTTTTGGCTGACAGTGCATCCGATCCTGAAGAAGGTTCTGTGAGCCCGTATGCTGCAATCCATTCACCACTCATGAGCTTTGGTAAATATTTTCTTTTTTGTTCTGGGGTTCCAAAAAACACAATACCTAGACTTCCAATCCCAGTTTGAACTCCGAAAGTACATCCAAAAGAAGAGGACCCGCTAAAACCAATTCCTTCTGTTACAATGCAAGCGGTAATTTTATCAAGCTCGGTTCCTCCATATTTTTCTGGTGCATCTACTCCTATGAGTCCAAGGTTTCCCATTTCTTCCATAATAGACCGACTAAAATCCTCATCCAATTTTTCAATCTTTCGAACATTTGGAAATATTTTTTCACCGGCGAATTTCAAGACCATTTTTTCAATATCTTTGTGTTCTTGGCTAAAGTTTTCCCTACAAAGAATGGTTTCTTTAGCGGCTGGAGAGACTAGCCATTGTCCACCAATTTTTAGATCAAGTATTTCTTTAATATTCATTCTTCACTCTTCTTTTTGAGACCGTTTAAAATAAAATTTGAAATGGTATTTATATATTCGTGTGCTTCCACACCTGATTTATCAAATAGGGTAAACCAGTGAATTCCCTCAATATTTATAAGAATAGATAATGCAGTAATTCTTGGATCTACGTTCTTGAACTCATTATTATCAATTCCGCTTTTAATAATATCAATAATGTATTCTAAAAAATGAGAATAAATTTCTTGAAGCTTGTTGTTAAAATCAGAGTCTAGTCCAGAAGTTCTCCAAAATTCAACCATAATTTTGAAAGTGTCGGGATTTTTATCAAACTGATCTACAAAATATTCAAATAATGCTCTAAGTTTGTCTGATGAAGATTGTTTGTCTTCAAGGCAATTAAATATTCCTTCGCTGTATTCATTAAACCAGTAATCTATTAATGATAGATAGACGTCTTTTTTTGATTTGTAATACCAGTAGATAGCCCCCTTAGATAATTGGGCTTTGGCGACAATATCGTCCATTCGACTTTGGTCATAACCTTTGCTTACAACAACTGCTTGTGCGGCGTTCATTATTTGCTCTTTTCGTATGTCTTTAAGATCTTTGCTCATAATATAGACTGACTGGTCAGTATAAATTAAATAGAAATAAATTTGGTGACAATAATATTAATTAATAAATAATAGTTGACAGAAGAATAAATATTTTTGTAGCTTAGCTTATTGAGATTAAGTCTCATTAACAATAAGTTATGTACTCCCGGGGCTCTGAAATATTTTTCCTTGTTTCGAAATCCAAGGTCTAAATCCCAAGATATAATTTGGAGCCCCAAAATTTGAAAGTTATTAGGCTTAATATACTATTGTTAGAATTGCACAATTTTAAATTTTATAATTATTAAAGGTTTATTGAGATGAAAAATTTTATAATAAGTACTTTTATCATTATTAGTCCTTCCTTAGCAAACACTTTTCTTGGAAAAGTAATTGACTCCAATACGGGGATGCCTATTATTGAAGCGAATATTGAATTAATTGGACATTCTAATGAAGGCACCACTTCCGATGAAAATGGTATATTTTCCCTTAGATTACTTACTTCAGAAACAGTATCCTTAAGAATTACCGCAGTAGGCTATGATAAACTTGAAGTTTTTAATAGTAATTACAATACCGATCTAACGATGTTTGAATTAGAACAGAATACCGTTGAATTCTCTCCCATTGATGTGATTGCTGAAAGATCTAGGCTCTCAGGTTTTGGGCAAAACTATTACAGGTTACCTGGATCTATAGGGCTTATTTCAAAAAAAGAAGTACTGGAGTTTAATGACACTGATATTAATCGTGTGGTTTCTCAGGTTCCTGGGGTTTATACGCAAGAGGAGGATGGATATGGTCTTAGACCAAATATTGGCATGAGAGGAACAGGTCTAGAAAGAAGTGCTAAAATTAATTTAATGGAAGATGGTATATTGATTGCTCCTGCACCTTATTCTTCCCCTGCGGCATATTATTCTCCAACTGCTGGCAGGATGGAGTCCTTTGAAATAAGAAAAGGATCATCACAAATTAAATATGGACCTCATTCTACAGGTGGGTCCATTAACTACGTTTCGGCTACAATCCCACAAAAATTAGATTTTAAAGGAACTATTTCATACGGTGATCAAAATAAAAAACTTGCAAAATTTAAGACCGGAGTTTCTTCTAAAAATTTTGGATTAATGGTTCAGAGTCATTTGGATAATGCAGAAGGATTTAAGGAATTAGATTTAGGTGGTAATACGGGCTATGATAAAAAAGATTTTTTACTTAAAACCCGAATTAATACTAGTTCTAATAATGCTGCACTAGAACTTAAGGTTAGTCAAACTGAAGAATTAAGTAATGAAACTTATTTAGGTTTAACTTTTGATGATTATAATGAGAATCCATATAGGAGATATCTTGCATCAAAAAATGATCAAATGAATGCAAATCATGACCAAATTACTCTTACATCTGCCATTAGTTTTAACTCAAATTTTGACATAACAACAACATTATATAACAATAATTTTCACCGAAACTGGTATAAGCTAAACACCGTAAATGGAAAAAAAATAGGATCCATTCTTAATCAAGATGAAGGTACAGAATATGCATACAATTTATTATCTGCTCTAAATTCAAATGATGATGAATACAATATTAAAGCAAATAATAGACAATATAACTCAAGAGGAATTCAATCTATTTTGAGATCAAATTTTTCTTTTTTAAAAACAAACCACAATCTGATGATTGGAGTAAGGCAGCATTCAGATAAAATGGATCGATTTCAGTGGTCTGATCTCTATAAAATGCAAGATGGAGAATTATTTATCACATCACCAGGAATCAAAGGTGAAGGAAGTAAAAACAATAGATTATACTCAGCTAATGCAAGATCTTTTTTTGTAGAAAATGAATTACAGTATGATAAAATTATAATAACAGCAGGATCACGAATTGAAACTATTTCACTTGAAAGAAAAGATTGGGGCGATGATTTGGATAGAGACTCGACTGCAAATTCTATCAAAAAAGCATCACTTAATATTTTCATTCCAGGTCTAGCTTTTTCATACCAATTAGCTAATGGGATTCAAGGTTTTGCAGGTATTCATTCTGGCTTTTCTCCACCAGGACCAGGAATTGATGATGAAGATGAAATATTACCTGAGGAAAGCGTAAACTTTGAATTAGGTGCAAGATATAATAGGGGGTTTCAATCGTCAGAATTAGTTCTTTTCCATAATAATTATAAGAACTTATTAGGCGAAGATACTGATGCAACAGGTGAAGGCACTTATGCTCAGTTTAATGGTGGTAAGGTTTTGATTCAAGGAATTGAATTATCACTAAGTAATTTAATTTCTATTAATGATTTTCTATTTCCAGCTTCTCTTTCATTTACGTTTACTGACGCAAGATTTAAAAATAATTTTAACAGTGATTTTGATCCTTGGGGGAATGTCAAAATAAATGATGAACTACCCTATATTCCTAAAAAAATGTTACACTTAAAATTGGGTGTCAATAAGAAAAATATACAATCATATGTTCGTTTTAAGTATGTTGATAAAACCCGAACAGTTGCAGGGCAAGGAGATTTTATAATGGTAAACAGTACAAGCTCTCTTAAAATATTTGACTTAGTTACTAACTATCAACTTAATAAAAACATTTCTTTAAATTTTAAAATTAATAATTTAACAAACCTTAATGCTGTTGCATCTACTAGACCAGCAGGTTTTAGGCCAATAATGCCTAGACAATACATTTCCTCTTTAATATTTGATTTTTAAATATAATAATATCAAAATTTTTTAAAAACAGGTACTGAAATATGATACACCTAGCCAAGGTATTATAATATATAGAGATCCTTTAATGGAAAAAAATAGAAAGAAAATAATAACTACTTTGAGTCCTTTTTCTTCGATGAGATTTTTTATCCCGCCACGTTTATATGATTCTATGCAGGACTTAATAAAATTAGATTTAAAAAGCTTCAAGGTGTTTAATATTTATTGATCCATGGAAAAATGATCAATGAATTTAAGTAGGATTTAGTTGTAAAGGACCTTTCTTAAGCGACTTGATTTTGCCTGGTTGCAGTATTCATATGCTGTACTGATTTTTCGTTATCAAACAACCTATTTAAAGCGGCTAATAAGTTGTCAATATCTTGAATTGAATGCTTGGGTGTAACTGTAATTCTCAAACGAGCAGATCCTTCAGGAACAGTGGGATAGAAGATAGGCTGTATATAACTATTGTATTGTTGCAGGAGAAGTTTTGAAAAGAGCTTTGCCTTCTTAGTGCTATGGGTGAGAATGGGTATAATATGACTATTGCTATCAATAAAAGGTATGTCTAAAAGATTTAATTTTTGTCTAAAGTACTTTGCTTTGTTAAAAATATCTACTCGCTCTTCATCAAGATTCTCTACGATTTCAATACTTTTTGAAGCAGCTGCAGCGATAGAAGGCATCATAGATGTTGTGAAAATAAAACCAGGAGCAAAGGACCTAATGAAATCTATTGTAATTTGATTAGCAACAATGTAACCTCCTATTTGCCCAAAGCCTTTTGCGAGAGTTCCGTTAATGATATCAATTTGGTCTGATACATTATTTTTATAAGCAACTCCTCTTCCACCTTTTCCATATAAACCTACTGCATGGACTTCATCGAGATATGTGAGCGCATTATATTTTTTTGCAAGTTTCACGTAGTCAGAAATATTGGTTTCTGTTCCATCCATAGAGTATAAAGATTCAAAGACGATAATTTTTGGTTGATTTAAATCTTTTTCAGAAAGTAGCGATTCCAGATGTTTGAGATCATTATGCCTAAAAATAGAACAGGGTGCTTTGGAATTTTTAATTCCTTCGATTAGAGAAGCGTGGTTAAGCTGATCAGAAAACACTTCTATATTCGGAATCTTCTTACATAGCGTTGCTAATGTCGTTTGATTTGCGACATACGCGGAAGTAAAAATGAGAGCAGCATCTCGTTCATGAAAACTAGCTAATTTTTTTTCAAGTTGATCATGATAGGGTGTAGTACCAGAAATATTTCGAGTTCCTCCAGATCCAGTTCCTACTTCTTTGATTACTTGGATCATCCTATTGATAACTTCTTTATTATGGCTCATATTTAGATAGTCATTAGAGCACCAGATAGTAGTATCGGGATTTATATTTTCTTTTTGATGTTCTTCGTTTGGTAAATCAATTTTGGTAAAAGGGAAAGTTTCCTGGTATCTATAAATAGATGTAAAGGTTCTGTTATATCCTTTGGAGCTAAATTGATTTAGCTGTTTTTGAAGTAACTCTTTGTAATCCATAGTATTTTATGTTTTAGATCTAAACAAAATATAATTAGAATCCTCGGTCGAAAATACGAATATATCGTCAGTTTTAACAAATAGAAGATTAAAGTCTTGGAAAAAATAAAAATTGTGTCGAGAGCAAGTATGCTTGCGAAAATTCAAGCTGAAATTGTAGGCAAGCAATTGGAAAATTGCTTGCCCGAATTAAAGATTGAATATCACACTTCCACAACAATTGCTGATAGGGATATGGAAATCAATATCGCAGAATCTGATAGTGTTGGTTTATTTACAAAAGACATAAGCGATAAATTAATAAATAAAAAATTTGATATTGCGGTTCACTCTTGGAAAGATGTTCCGGTAGAGCCCTCGACTAAAACTGAAATCATTGGTACTGTTAATAGAGGAGATATGAGGGATGTCTTGATTATTAAAAAAGATATTGCCAAAAATAAAAAGAAAGAAGTTTTTCAATTACTTTCATCTTCCCCACGTAGAAAACATAATTTAGAAGTATACTTGCCAAGACTTGTTCCATTTAACTTTGATCATTTAAGGTTTTTAGATGTAAGAGGAAACATTGAAACAAGGTTAAGAAAGTTTGTTCAGGGAGATTCAGATGCGATTGTAATGGCGAAAGTAGCTATTGATAGAATCTTAGAGTCCAATGATAATAAAGCAATTGAGTTCATTAAAAATATCATAAGCAAAAATAAATGGATAATTTTACCTCTTTCTATATTTCCTACTGCTCCTGGGCAAGGTGCAATTGGAATAGAGGCAAGGAAAGATCGGAAAGATTTAAAAACCATAATTAATAAAATTACCAATAAGATTGTTTTTGATAATGTTTTGAAGGAAAAAAATATTTTAAATAAATACGGTGGGGGTTGCCAGCAAAAAATAGGGGTATCGATTTATTCTCAAAATGGAAGAACTATATTTTCTATGAAAGGGAAAACGGAACAAGGTGAGGATATTAATAAGCATGATTTTTTTAATCATGGTTCAGATAAAAATTGTAAAAATATTCCACAAAAGTTACTGTACCCACTTCAGGACGATAAAAATTTATTTCAACGTGTTCAAATATTTAATAATGAAATAATAAGTAAGCTAACAGACAGCTTTATTTACATAAGTAGAAAAAATGTTCTAGATAATGTTCATGAATTAAAAAATAGTAATTATCTTTGGACTAGTGGATTGAAATGCTGGTATCATGCTGTGAAAAAAGGGTATTGGATCAATGGAACCAGTGATAGCATGGGCAATCATAAACTGAAGGACCTTAAAAACTTTGTTTCTGAACAAATTCCACGTTTTAATCTTAGCCACACAAAAGCTACTTCAAATAATGATGAATTAATTCCAACATACGAATTAAAAGTAAATGAAGATGTTCTTGAGAATCTTTCTATAGAAGGGAAAAAATATTTTTATTGGATGAGTCCAGTTCAATTCGAAGTAGTCGTGGAGCGCTATCCTGAAATATTAAATGCAAAGCATAGTAGCGGCTTTGGAAAAACATTTGATTACTTAAAAACAAAATTACCTAATCCTAGTGCGATAGAATGTTTTCTATCTTATGAGCATTGGATATCTTATTACAAAAAAAGAGAATAGTTATGAATGAAAGATTTGAAAAACTTCTAAAAGGTATACCGCAATCGACTCCGCCAATATGGTTTATGCGTCAAGCTGGTAGGTACCATTCACATTATCAAGAGCTAAGGAAAAGATATTCTTTTGAGCAACTTTGCAAAACTCCTGAGCTTGCGGCAGAGGTTGCATGTGGTCCTATGACTGATTTTGATTACGATATTGCAATCTTATTTAGTGATATATTATTTCCCCTGGAGTTATTAGGTTTAAAATTAAGTTATAAGCCAGGACCTACTTTTGAAAATTATTTGACTGAGCAACATATAAAGCTAAAGATAGGTGATAATGAGGTAGAGGAAAAATTAAATTTTCAAACCAAAGCCCTTGATTTAACAAGGAAATCTTTAGAAAAAAATAAAAGTCTTGTGGGGTTTGTTGGAGGTCCTTGGACTGTTCTATCTTATGGAATGAACATGAAGAATGAACATTCAATAAAAATTGATACGCATGATAGCGTAATAGAAAAATTATTGTATGATATTATGTTTCCAATTTTAAGGAAAAATATTCAAATGCAGATCGATGAAGGAGCTGATTTAGTATACGTTTTTGATACAAATAGTATTCAATTAGAAAAAGAATATTTTCTTGGAACTTATATGGAAAAAATGAAATCTGATTTATTTTTAGAATTCAAGAAAAAAATTGCTTATTTCTCAAAAAATAAAAAGTTTTATGAACAGGATATTGAGCATTTAAATAGTTATGATTTAGCAGGAGTCGTTTATCCAGATAATCAAGGTTTCATTGAATTTTTAAAGTATGAGAAATCCTTTTTTGTCCAAGGTAATTTTTCTCCCGACTCTATGCGAAAAGAGCACTCAGAATATCTATCTGATTACCAACAATTTGTAAGTAGGATGCAGCAACTAAGTAAAAATGATCGAAAAGGATGGCTATGCAGTCTCAGCCATGGCGTGTTACCAAAAACTCCAGAAAAAAATGTTCGACATTTTGTTACAGAAATTAGGAATACATTCTCATAGGTGAAAAATGGAAGGCTTTGATCCAAATTATCAAAATAAAATAGGAGTTTTGCTTACCAATCTTGGTACTCCAGATAATCCAACAAAAAAGAGTCTAAGAAAATACCTCAAAGAATTTTTATCGGATGTGAGGGTTGTTGATTATAATAGAGTTTTGTGGTTTCTCATTCTTCATGGAATTATTTTAAACGTACGACCAAAAAGGTCAGCAAAACTTTATAAGAAAATATGGATGGAAAAGGGCTCTCCGTTGATGGTATATATGAATGAAATTGTGGAGAAACTAAAAATTGAAATGGATCAAAAAAACCTAATGATCGAATTGGGTATGAGATACGGCAATCCCTCCATAGAAAATGCATTAGAAAAGTTTAAAAAGAATAATATAATGAAAGTTCTTATTATTCCTCTTTACCCTCAAGCTGGATCTCCCACTTCATCAAGCACATTGGATAAAATAAATATTGTATTAAATAAATGGCCTTGGGTTCCCAATATACGTTTTGTAAATGGTTATCATGATAGAGAGGATTATATCAAGGCTATACAAAAATCTATTTCTGCTTTTATTCCTAATATGCAAGAAATTGAAATGTTAGTTTTCAGCTTTCATGGTATGCCTTTTAGATATTTGAAAGAGGGTGATCCATACTATTGCTTTTGTCATAAGACAGCAAGATTAGTCGCGGAAGAACTTAAAATTGAAAAAGAAAAATACCGCCTCGCCTTTCAATCTAGGTTTGGCAGAGAAGAGTGGTTAAAGCCATATGTTGATGAAGAAATAATAAAATTTGCAAAAAGCGGTGTAAAAAAATTACATATTATCTCTCCTGGTTTTAGTGTGGATTGCTTAGAAACTCTTGAAGAAATTCAAATTCAGTATAAAGAATTGTTTACAGAAAATGGAGGAGAGGACCTTGTTTATATTCCCTGTTTGAATAGTAATGATGATCAAATAAATATGCTTCATTCTATTGTAAAGGAAAATATTTTGGGATGGTAAATGAGAAATAAAGCGAAAAATTGGTTTGAAGGTTTAAGAAATAATTTAGTGAAAATGATAGAAGATCATGATGGAGCTAAGTTTAAGGTAAAGCGTTGGAAACACTCTGGGAAAGGTGGCGGAATGATGAGTGTTCTAAAAGGAAATGTTATTGAAAAGGGAGGTGTTAATATATCAACTGTTGCAGGGAAATTTTCTGAAAAAATGCAACAGCGTATTCCAGGTGCTGATAAGGATCCTAGTTATTGGGCTACAGGCATTAGCGTAGTGTTGCATCCGGTAAATCCAAACGTCCCTTCTATGCATTTTAACACTCGATACTTGGTAACTCAAAAGCGTTGGTTTGGTGGTGGTATGGATATCACACCATGCCTTGATTTCACATCAGAGACAGAAAAATTTCATGAAAATCTCAAACAAATGTGTGATAGGCATGATAGTACTTATTATCCAAAATATAAAAAGTGGTGTGACGAATATTTTTTTCTTAAACATAGGAATGAAGCAAGAGGAATTGGTGGAATTTTCTTTGATTACCTGAACAACGATGATTTTGAAAAAGATTTTGATTTTATTCATGATGTAGGAAGTTTTTTTCATAAATATGTAGATCAAATAATAACAAAAAATAAAGATAAAAATTGGACACAGGAAGATAGGAAGCGTCAGTTAATTAAGAGGGGGAGGTATGTTGAATTTAATTTATTATATGATAGGGGTACAAAATTTGGATTGGAGACAGGTGGAAATACAGAAGCAATTCTAATGTCTCTTCCTCCTCTAGCGGAGTGGGAATGACTAATGGGTAATACTTATTTATGGGTAAAAATAATTCATATTGCTTTTGTAGTAGCCTGGATGGCTGTTTTATTATACTTACCTAGAATTTTCGTCTATCATGCTAATGTAAAAAACTTTAGCGAGACATCCGATATCTTTAAACTAATGGAGAGGAGACTTTACTACTATATTGGACACCCTTCGGCATTGCTTGTTTGGGCTTCAGGTTTGTATATGGCTCATGCTTTAGGTTTATATGGTTGGCTTGTAGCAAAGTTTTTCCTTGTGATATTATTAACTTTATACCATATCAACCTCGGACGATACTTAGTAAAGTTTTCTCAAAATGATAATCAAAAAACATCCAAGTTTTTTAGGTTAATAAATGAGATACCTTTTTTAATCATGTTTGTAATTTTATTTTTTGTAGTCATTAAACCTGAATTCAATTTTTAAGGATTTTGATATGAATTATAGTATTAAAAAATTCCCTTTTTCTCGTATGAGACGTCTAAGGATGAAACCCTTTATTCGTAATCTTGTTTCTGAGACCTCAATATCTTGTAACGATTTAATATGGCCGGTATTTTTGGTTGAAGGGGAAAACCAGAACCAAAAGATTAAATCAATGCCATTTGTGTACCGGTATTCAATTGATAAGCTAATTAAGGAATTGGAAATTTTAGTGAAGTATGGTTTACAGGCTGTGGCTTTATTTCCTCAAATAGAAAAAGATTTAAAAGATGAAAAGGGAACCAACTCTTATGACCAAAACAATTTAATATGCAGAGCAATCAAAGAAATTAAATCTTCTTATCCTGATTTGGGTATCATAGCTGATATTGCCTTGGATCCATTTACAATTCATGGACACGATGGTATAATAAAGAATAATAAAATAGCGAATGATGAGACTATAGCAGTCCTAAAAAAACAAGCTCTGGTTTATTCTGAAGCTGGGTGTGATATCTTAGCTCCCTCAGATATGATGGATGGAAGAGTGGGTTCCATTCGAGAAGAATTAGAGCGAAATGGAATGCAGGATACTGTAATTATGTCATACGCGGCAAAGTATGCATCTTCATTTTATGGTCCTTTTCGAGATGCTATTAAAGCACAAAAGTTGGATGAAATAAAAGATAAAAAAACATACCAAATGAATTCTGCTAATTCAGATGAGGCTATGCATGAAATTGCATTAGATTTACAAGAAGGAGCTGACATGGTAATTATAAAGCCTGGGATGCCGTATCTAGATATAATCTATCGAGCAAAACAAGAATTCCAAATCCCAACATTTGCCTACCAAGTATCTGGAGAATATTCAATGATTTTATCGGCAGCTGGCGAAGAAAGAAATCATGAATTAATTTTGGAAAGTATATTTAGTTTTAAAAGGGCTGGAGCGGATGGGGTTTTATCATATTTTACTCCGTTTCTTTTAGAATCTTTGTAAATAAGTTGAATTTCATTAAAATGGTTTTGTAGTGAAGTATTCTTTTTTGGTATTGTTTTTATTAATTACAGCTTGTGGAACAAATCCAAAGGTAGATGAAAGAGTATTGCTTAAGCAGAAGCTGGAAGCCTTTGAATTCTTAAGTAAATATCATCATCAATTGCATATTATGATTGGGGAAGAAAAGGGTGATGTAAATAAAGCGTATAAAGAGTTTTACGATGCAGTTATAAATTTCGATAATATTGAACTTCTTCCTGTAAAAAAATCCATAAGTAGAATTGATCCCAATAATCTGAACCAAAATGCTGAGGGTGTTAAAAGATTAGATTATCTAGTTGATTACTATCAATCGGGATTATCTATGCAAATTGAGGCTATTTTTCGGGGATATGGGCATCTAGAAATTTTAGATTTTAAAAATGCCATAGATCTATATGATAAAATCAAAAAATAGCTTTTAAATTTTTTAAAAATTATCTCTTAGCATTTTTTTCAATTCTGCTTCGTGCATTTCCTCTGCTGCAATTTGTGTACGAGCAAATTCTTCTAACATAATTGAACTATCTTTAACTGAATGAAGAAGCTCATAATAAGCTTTAATTGCTGTCCTTTCATGATCTAAGCATTCATTGAGGATATCTTCTGTAGAATGTTTATGAGTTTCTAGAAGATCACTGATTTTTAAAGTAGGATGCTCGCCTAGACTTGTAATATGTTCTCCAACCGCTTCAGCATGGGTAAGAGATTCTTGTGCTTGTGTTCGGAGCCACTCTACGATAGATAAACGATAAGGACCCTGTACCATAAATGCATAGTGAGTATATTTTACAACTCCAGCTAGCTCTAACTCTAAAATTTTATTAAGCGAAGTAACTACTTTTTCGTCATTCATTTTTTAATACCTTGTTCATAATTACGATTAAAAGTTAAATGAATTTTCTACTTATATATAAGTTTAAATCAATAATAGATA
>JAYPLH010000004.1:26399-27483 GCA_038365355.1 Fidelibacterota bacterium | reverse complement strand
AATAGGAATATGTAAACCTTCAAGAAAATTATCTAAATAGACTTTCCAATTGCTTTTAATTCTGTAGGAAACTCTTTTCTCAAAAACAAAATTTTCCAATTTATAAGGCGCTAATATTTTTTCAACATCATTAAAGGTGCTATCAAAACTTTTTGGTTTATTACAAAAATTGATAAAAATAAGACCTTTCCAAATCTTTGTATTAATGTATTTCAAGCATAATCTTTCTAATGCTATTTCAGATTTATTAAAACCTCTTGGACTCTTCAATTGTCCATTTATTGAATAAGTCCAGCCATGATACTTGCACACTAAGTAATTATTTTTGCTTTTCTTTTTTTCAAAAGATCCCGCGCGATGCCTGCAAATATTAAAGAAAGTTTTTATGCTATTGTCTTCCTGCCTCACACATACTATAGGCTGATCTACAATTGATTGAAATAAGCAATCTCCAGGATTTGGAATATGAGTTTCTGGTCCAATAAGAAGCCAGGATTTTAAAAAAATTTGATTTATTTCTTTTTTTAGGAATTTATCATTTGTATACCATTCTGCAGGAAGGGAGTTTATAGGTTTATTTTTTGAAACGCTCATTTTTTTATAAACTAGTTCTTAAAAATGGTCTGGTTAGACAAGTTGGACCACCAGCACCTTTCAATGAGATTTCTGTTCCATCATATGTAAAAACTTCTATTCCTTTTTCCTCAATAAGGTTTTTTGTGATTGAATTTCCGTCTACCATGACAACTTTTTTATGTCCAATTGCTAAAACATTGCATCCCATAGAATCATATTCTGAGTCAGGGACTTCAATTAATTCAATTTTTCTATCAATTAAAAACTGTATGAATGATACTGGAAGTAAACGAGGATAAATTAAAAATAGATTATGGTCTAAAGGCGAAAGATTGCTCATGAGATGAAGGCAGTCATTTTTACCATTCCAGTGTGGAAGTGGGACTGTGATAATTGTTTCTACAAGATCTCCAAGAATTGCTTTTAATTGTTTAATTCCATGGCTATTTGATCTATATCCTTCACCTATTGCTAGTGTTTTTGTATCAATCCATACTATATCACCACC
>JAYPLH010000004.1:16320-26299 GCA_038365355.1 Fidelibacterota bacterium | reverse complement strand
TTTAATCTAAGTATCCTTCAACGCATGTAGTTTCAAATCCACCACGGATGTTGTATAAAGTGGTAACCATTAATCGGTCTGTTTTTAGAACAGACTGTAGATCATCATAAATCCTCTTTGTTGCTGCTTCTTGATATATTCCAACATTTCTAAAACTCACAAAGTAATATTTAAGCGATTTTAATTCGATACATTTACCACCTTTTGGGTAATATTCTATTTTGACATAAGATATGTCTGGCAAGCCACTAAATGGGCATACCGCACTAAATTCATTTGTCTCCGTTTTTATGTATTGATCTTTACTATCAAAATCAAAAACCTCTAGCTGTGCTTCATCAATATGAGACTCATCAAGATATCCAAATTTTTTTCCTTCTGCTTTTGCCATATTATTCTCCTTGGTAGATACATCCAGTTGAATCGGTTTCTCTTATTTCTATCTTTTTTAAGGATGGCAAAGTCTTAATTAATCTTTGCCATATCCATTTACATAGGTTTTCACTTGAAGGATTTTCAAGCCCTTTAATTTTATTTAAGTATGAATGATCAATAATTTTTTTTATTGGATTAAAGACTAGATCAATATCTCCAAAATCCATAACAAAACCACTATTTTTTTGGATATCTCCTTCAACTGTAATAATAATTTTGAAAGAATGACCATGGATGTTTTTACAAGGATGTCCATCCGGAAGGTTTGGTAGAGACCTGGCTGCTTCAATAGCAAATATTTTATATACTTCCATAATATAAATTAAGGTATTCCCATGATTTTATGTGTCTGAAGACTAAGGCTCCACAATGGGTTTTTCATAATGAATTCTTTTGATTTTTTAATATTTTGTTTTTGATTTATACCATCCATCGGCTGAATGAAGAAGTGATCAAAACTTAACTTTTCATATTGTTTTGGATTTATTTTATTCTGAGGGAATACAAGCTTTAGCTCATCTCCAGTTTTTAAAATAAAATCTGCATTGGCTTTAGGACTTACGCAAACCCAGTCAATCCCCGCAGGTGGTTTGATAGAACCATTTGTTTCAATTCCCACTTCAAAACCTATGCTATGAAACTTGTTGATTAGTTTTTCATCAAGTTGAAGAAGTGGTTCACCTCCAGTACAGACAACATAAGGGTCTGAAGGATTATTACTTGGCCATAACTTTAAAAGAATTTCTGCTATTTGATTAATTGAATATTTCCCACCGTTTAGTCCATCAGTACCTACAAAATCTGTATCACACCAGTTACAGATAGCTGTATTTCTATCCTTCTCAAATCCAGACCATAAATTACAGCCTGAAAAACGAACAAATACCGAAGGTCGACCAGTATGAAACCCCTCTCCTTGTAGTGTGAAATATATTTCTTTTATTTTATACATTAAGATTTTTGATATGAAAGTGGGTCAATAGCATCAGCTTCTTGAAAGCCTTTTAGTCTAAGTATACAAGCGTCACAGTGTCCACAAGGGGTACCATTTTTTAGTGGGTCGTAGCAGCTAGAGGTTAGACTGTAGTCTACACCTAATTTTAATCCATTTAAAATAATTTCTGACTTTTTCATATTTATTAATGGTGTATGAATTTTAAACCTTTCCCCTGATACTCCTGCTTTTGTAGCTAAGTTCGCAGTCTTTTCAAATGCTGCAATATATTCAGGCCTACAATCAGGATAGCCACTATAGTCTAAAACATTTACCCCAATAAAAATATTAAAAGCGTTTATAGTTTCAGCCCAAGCTAGTGCTAGAGATAAAAACACTGTATTTCTTGCAGGGACGTATGTTATGGGAATATCCGTCATTTCAGATTCAGATCTATCTTTTGGGACATCTATTTCATCTGTTAAGGCAGATCCTCCAAATTGTGCTAGATTGATATTAACTACACTATGATTTTTGATCTTAAAGTGATCCACAATCTTTTGTGCTGACTTTAATTCAAAGTCATGACGTTGGCCGTAGTTCAAAGTTAAAGCGTTTAGATCGAAACCTTGATTTTTCGCAATTGCTAAACATGTAGTAGAGTCTAACCCTCCAGAAAGTAAAATGACAGCTTTGTTGCTCATTTAAAATATTTTATAAATAAAATCATGTTTTAAAATTAATCCGTAACGAAAAATATAGCATTACCAAATAAAACTTTGCTATCGTACCAAAAAGATCGAAACAGGATATTATCAGATATATAAATTACCTTTCCTTTTTTTGCATCGTGAACTCCAAAGATCAGATTGTTTTTTATTCGTTTTTTTATTTTGTATCCCATGAATCCTGCCACAACCGAATTAGGATCTTTTAAAATTCCTACATTCCAACCCTTTAATAATCGTGGGTAAAGTGTTTTTTCAAGTTTTAGGTTGTGATAGTATTGTTTGTATCCAAACGCTAGTGGATGTGAGTTGTCTAGGTCGACTCTTACAATACTACCGTATACTGAATTTTTTAATTTGTCTCTTTTTCGATCTCCATATTTTTTATCTCTCTCTTTTAGCTTTTCTTTTTCAAGATCTATTTTTGCTTCTTTTTTTGCACTTTCTGATTCATACGCATTTAGTCCAAATCCTTTTTGATCAACAAATTTTTTCATTGCTGATCCCATTACTATTAATCGGCCACCATCATTAACCCAATCTAGTAATTCTTTTGGCGGAGCGGAGTTCACCAATAGAGACGCTCCTGTTTGTTTTTTGATTTGAGAGTTTGCAGGGATTGTTGTTTTAAGAAAGCTATAATTTCCATTTGGTAGAATCAATACATCCAATTCATTCAGAATAGAAGATTTATAGTCAGAAGAATTTATCACAGAAATAGGGAATTGAATTTGTTGTTCAAAAAAATGCCAGATTTCACCGAAACCACTACCTGAAATTCCATCGCCGGCAAGTATCCCAACTTTGGGTTTTGTAATTACATTAAAGTTAGAGGAACCAAGATCAATTCCTTTTGAGGAAGATCCAGTCTTTATGCTAGTAATTTCAGGAGAATGATTTGTTGTTGCGGTCTTTATAATATCATGAAGTTTTGAGCCAAGATGTTCGTTGCCTCTTGGTGAAATAAAAAGCGTTCCTGGTTTATAGTTTACTCCTTCATGTTCAAAAGATTTTTCAGCGACTCGAACGGTAACTCGATGATTTAAAATTTCAGCTAAAAATTTTAAATCATTAATCGTCCCCCATTTGGAAAGATATCCATAGGAGTTTTTATCTATTTTTAGTTCAAGCGATTTAAATGGTAATACATCCTTTAATTCTAATTTTAAATTATTTTCTAGGGCATAAGCATCTAAGCCGTAAATATATGGAAGTGACCATGCTGTTATATCGTAAGTAAGTGTGTCCGATAAATTTGTTTTCGGTTCAAATAAAACATTGGCTAAAATCCCCATTTTTTGATCAATAGGAATACAAATGTCTTTGTTCGAAACTTTAATTGTCTTCTTCTCTCCAGTAAGGTATTCATATGCATTTTTTACTGATTTAGATTTATTTGAGGAAAGAAAACCAAATTCTATCTTATTTAGTTTTAATAAGTTTACAAGACCGCGGATTTTATTTGGTTGATTAGTCCCAGATATAACAAAAGTTTTATACTTGGTTTGTTTTTTTGAAATTGGCGAAGTAAAAAAATCTTTAAACTCCTTTAGAACTCTATCTATATTTTCATAAGTGGCTTCAATAGTAGCAATGCCTGTTAAATAGTGATGATCTATTCTTTCTTCTAATGTTAGTGTGTCTTTTGCTTCAGTTTTAATTGCAATTCCTGCTCCAATTCCACCTTTTTCATATGTCATTCCTAAAGCGCCATTAAAAATTGGATATGTATCCCCATAACCTGGATACAATAGATCGAATTCTTCATTTCTAAAATAGAGAAGCTGGTTTTTATCAAAATAGCGTGCATTATTTTGACCAATTATTTTTTGAAATTCTCTTTGCCAGTCTGTAATTAATTCATGATAAGGTTCGACTGCAGGAGCAAAATAATATGGTTCGTCATAGTATTGCTCATGATAATCAACATGTACATGAGGCATCCATTTTTTATATAACTTAATTCTTTGCTGAGTTTCTTGTTGTGTTTGCCAGCACCAGTCTCTGTTTAGATCGTGGTAATAATGGTTTGTTCTGCCTCCAGGCCAAGGTTCTTTGTGACTTCGTGTGTAGGAATCAATATCGGGGATTGTATTGCCTGTCATTCTAAAAAAATTTGCATAACGGTCTCTTCCATCTGGGTTAACACAGGGATCAATTATTAAAATAATTTTTTCTAGCCATTTTAGCTGTTTTTCGTTTTTTAAATTTGCAAAAGAGTATAGAGTCTTGATCGCAGCTTCCATAGAGCTAGATTCGTTACCATGCACTGAATAGCTAAGCCATACTATTGCATATTCATTTTTTTTTGTATTCTGTTCTATTAAACCGGATGAAGCTAAATGGTTTTTTCGTATTTCTTCTATCGACTGCTTATTGTCAGGATGTGCAATAATTGCTGCAATCAAAGGTCTGCCTTCATATGATTCACCATATCGAACCAACCTGACATGGGGCATAGTGTTGGAGACATGTTGAAAATAACCTACAGCATCATGGTGAAAGGAAAACTTATCTCCTAACTCATATCCTAGGAATTGTTTTGGAGACAGTAAGTTGGATGAAAATAGTATTGAAGCCTGAAGCACATAGAATGATATTTTGAATATTTTTGTTATCATGTTGAGATCCTGAATTTGAACTCTGAGATCGAAATTTATTTTAGTCTTTGTTTAAAGAAACGCATATCCTAATAAGTAAAATTACCAAAAATATGTTACTAGTTAAATTATATGGTAAGAATTATTATAAATAGCTTGTTTAAGTAAAATTTTGGAGATGTTATGAAATTATCAAGAGAAAAATCTCAGCCGATTTTTGATCGTGCGATGAATGTAATGGTTAAAGGGGTTAGTTCCAATTTCCGATTTTTAGGGAGGCATAGTACTCCTGTTATTGCAAAAGGGAAAGGAGCGCATATTTGGGATGCTGACGGGAATAAATTCATTGACTATCGCTTGGGATGGGGCCCAATTATACTTGGACACGCAAATGATAGAGTTTCAAAAGAAGTAAGTAAATATCTAAATAACGGGACCTCTTTTGCTGCCACTACAGAATTGGAGGTTATAGTAGCTGAAAAGTTAGCAGCTATGGTTCCGGGAATGGAAAAATTACGATTTACGAATACAGGCACAGAAGCTACAATGCACGCGCTTCGAACTGCTAGAGGATATACGAATAAAGAAAAATTTATAAAGTTTGAAGGCCAATATCATGGTGTTCATGATTATGTTATGTTTAGTACAGCATCCTCACCAATTAGTGCAATGGGCTCGAGAACTTCACCCATTCCAGTACAGGTAGGATCAGGGATTCCAAGTAAAATAAGAGAATATGTATATTGTTTACCTTTTAATGATTTTGATGCAGTGGAAAAATGTCTTAATGATCACCATGGTGAAATTGCGGCTTTGCTGGTTGAACCATGCTTAGGGAACATTGTAGGTATTGAGCCAAAAAAGGGGTTTTTGGAGCATCTTAGAACTATGTGTGATAAGTATAATGTCGTGCTCATATTTGATGAAGTGAAAACAGGTTTTCGATTATCTAATGGAGGAGCACGGGAAACGTATGGTGTGATTCCTGATATTTCTACTTACGCAAAAAGCTTAGGTAATGGTATACCTGTTGCAGCATTTGGGGGGAAAAGTGAAGTGATGAATGTTATTGGCGGCGGAAGTGTCGCTCATGCTGGAACTTTTGGTGGGAATGGAGTCAGTATGTCCGCTGCGAATGCAGTTTTAGATATATTAAATGAAACACCTGTACTAAAAGATTTATCTGTAAGGGGTCAAAGGCTTAAAGAAGGTATGGATAAGATACTGAATGAAGCAGACCTCCCACATCAGATGTGTGGCCACCCGAATATTCAAGGTTTCTTAATTACAGAAAATAAAGTCGAAGAGGTAAGAGACCTAGCACATAGTGACGATGCTATGTATGAAAAAATTATGGATCATATGTTTGACCGTGGTGTCTGGGCAGAAAATGATCCAAGAGAGCCATGGTTTTTATGTGCTTCGCACACCGATGAAATCATTGATGAAACATTAAATGTTTTTCAAGATTCTGTAAAAGCTTCTTTAAAATAGTTTATGATTTCTCAGGTATATTGGACAGAAGAATATCCATTAGGAAAAACGTATAATGTATCTACAGAACTTCCGGATAAAGTTGATTTTGTAATTATCGGTAGTGGGTACACTGGTTTAACTGCTGCTAGAGTACTTGCAAAAGCGGATAGCTCTGTTGCTGTTTTTGATGAAAAAAAAATCGGTTGGGGAGCGAGTTCTCGCAATGGAGGAATGGCTACTCCAGGTTTAAAACAAGATATTTTCAAAATATATAAAAAATATGGTATAGAATATGCTAGAGAATTTTGGAAGGCTTCAGTTGATGCTATTGATTTATTAGAAAATATCATTCAAGAAGAAAAAATTAATTGTGATTGGTCTCGCAATGGACATATTGCCCTCGCTTGTAAGCAGTCGCACTATGACAACCTTCCTGAATATGCCAATTGGATTCAAAAAGAGCTTGGTCATAAAAAGACATTGGTTCCAAAAGAAGAAATTCATTCAGAAATAGGGACTAATTATTATTACGGAGGACTATCAGATGAAGTTAGTGGAGGCCTGCAGCCCGCAAAATACGTTGATGGATTAGCAAGGGCATGTAATGATTACGGTGTACAGCTTTTTGAAAACAATCGAGTTCATTCCATAAAAAAACTTGGAGAGGTTTATGAGGTTGTAACAGATAAAGGTGCTTTAAAGGCAAAAAAAGTAATTGTTGCTACCAATGGTTACACAGATATGTTGGTGCCCGAGTTAAAGCCTAAAGTATTTCCTGTTGGGAGTTATATTATTGTTTCAGATGTATTATCTGAAAAACTTCAGAAAAAACTAAGCCCAAAAGGAAGGATGTTTTACGATTCAAAATGGTTTATAAATTATTTCAGACTAACTCCAGATGGACGAATGCTTTGGGGTGGAAGAAATGATCTTAGTACAGATCTTGATTTAGTGGAAAGTGCTTCTATTTTATCAAGGCAGGTACGAACTGTTTTCCCTGATTTAGAAAACACAACTTTCACACATACCTGGACAGGTAAACTGGGTATTACATTTGATCTTATGCCTCACATAGGTGAGGTAAACGGCATTCATTATACTTTTGGATATGGTGGGCATGGACTTTCTATTGCAACCTATCTGGGGACTGAAATTGGATTATTATTATCAGGTCAAAAGAAACGTAGCCCTTTTGAAGAAATTTCGCATCAGACCATGTTTTTTTATAGAAAAGATCCATGGTTTTTGCCTTTTGCAGCAAAATATTACCAGTTTTTGGATTGGATTTCTTAGCGGATGTACCCTCTTGAAATAATCGATTATATAATAGTTATAGTTTATCTTTCTGGAATGATAGGGGTTGGATTATGGTTCGCAAAAAAACACACTGATTTTGAAGATTTTTTTTTAGCGGGAAGATCTTTAACAACTCCAATCTTAATCACAACTCTAATCTCTACTTATTATGGCATTGATGTTTTATTTGGAGATACTCAACTTGCTTTTACCGATGGAGTAGTTGCTTGGTTTGGCTATGCTCGACCAACATATGCTTTTTTCTTAATTGCTGCTCTTTTACTTGCAAAACGATTGAGGGAAAATGATTTCAAGAGTCTTCCTGATATTCTTTATTTCTATTACGGTGATAATGCGAGGTATGTTGGAGCACTTACCTCTTTCATTTATTCTCTTCCTGCTCTTTCTCTCTATGGTTTTGGTATGTTGGCTGAGGTAGTACTTGGTCTAGACCCTATTATTGGGATGTTTGTGCTTGGAGGAATTGCATTGGTATATACCTTGACTGGTGGATTTTGGGCAGTCGCACTTACGGATTCAATACAGTTTGTAATGATGTGTATAGTAATTGCTATTTCATTTCCTTTTGCTATGAGTTTTATAGGTGGATTTGACTCAATGATAGAATTATTGCCTGAGAGTTATTTTGATACACTTGGAGATTTAAATATATTTTTAATAATTATTTATGCTTCAACAGGCCTATCGATACTTGTGGAGCCTACATTTTATCAGCGGATATTCGCAGCTAAGTCGTATAAAAACGTTCGCAATGCATTAATTATAGGAATTTTTATTTGGGGATCTTATGATTGGATTATCACAGTTTTAGCTATGTCAGCAAAGACAGCGGTTATCCAAGGTGTTTTACCTTCAAGTGTTGCACCGGATGCAGCGCTCTTAACCATTGTCATTGCTGCGTTACCTGCTGGGATTGTAGGTTTATTTATTGCAGGTGTTTTGTCAACAGAAATGTCTACACTAGATTCATATTGTTTAGTCGCGGGTGGTAATGTTTCTTATGATATATATAGACCCGCTTTTAAGCCAGAAGTATCTGATAAAGAATTAATAACAGTTACGAGATACGGAGTCTTATTATCTTGGATATTGGGATTTGGAATAGCAACTGCTTTTCAGCAGATGCTAGGTCTTTGGGTATTTTTATCTTCTATATTAATATCAAGTACATTGGTTCCAATTCTCTTAGGTTTATATATTAAAAGTTTTAGGAAACCTCTTGCGGGTTTTATTAGCTCTGCATCGGGTTTATTCTCCACGGTTATTCTCAATATTTATATTATGTTAAAAGGCACATTTGACCCTTCAGAGGAAACATATATTGTGACCTGGTTTGGGATTGACTTTTTACAAGAATTTGTTATGTATATTACCGTCCCAATTTCTTTAGCAGGTTTTTTTATTGGTCTTCTCATCGAAAGTAGAGGGGATTAATGAGTTATTGGGAAATATTCACATGGCTTACTGTTATCATGCTAGGGATAGGCTCCATAGTTGTTTTTATGTTTTTTGTAAAAGACATAAGACATATTTTGAAAAAGTTCAAAAAGGGGAAAAATGAATTATAAAAATTTTATAAATAATGAGTGGTTTGATTCAGATTCTGGAAGGACCTTCGAAGTAGTGAATCCATTTACGGAGACAGTTATTGCAAAAGTTCCTGCTTCTGGCAAAAGTGATGTTGACAAAGCAGTTAGAGCAGCGCAAACAGCGTTCAAAGATTGGGGCACAATGACCGCAGGTGATCGGAGAGACTATCTCCAAGCACTCGCTCAAAAATCTCTGGCTCATGCCGATTCCTTAGCAAAGACAATCTCAATAGAAATGGGTAAGCCTCTAAAAGATGCAATAACTGAAATTGAAGATCTTTCAGAATATCTTCAGTATTATGGTGAGCTTGCTAGAGACCAAGTGGGTAGGATTGTTTCTCCTGTTGAGAAAAAATCTATGTCTTTGGTACGGTATGAACCTTACGGAGTTGTTGGGTGTATTATTCCATGGAATTACCCATTATCATTAATGGGATGGAAATTAGCTCCAGCACTGGCTGCTGGGAATACAATTATAATGAAACCTAGCGAGATTACTTCGACATCTTTACTGCACTGGGCAGAAATTGTGGGTGATATAATGCCTCCTGGAGTATTAAATGTAATAACAGGATATGGCACAGAAGCTGGTGAGGAAATAGTTAAACATCCTTCAGTTCCTATAATTACTTTTACAGGATCCGTAAAAACTGGGAAAAGAATTGCAATGCATGCTGCAGAAAATTTAAAAAAGATTTCTCTAGAACTTGGAGGAAAAGATCCTGTTATTATTTGCGATGATGCAGATATAGATGTAGCAGCAAAAGGGACTTCTTGGGGTGGTTTTGTTAATTCAGGTCAAGTTTGTACATCTATTGAACGTGTGTATGTGTTTAGCAATGTTGCAGATAGATTTACAGAGTCTTTGGTGGAGGAGTCAAAAAAGGTAAAACTAGGTGA